>JAFXAQ010000007.1 GCA_017516925.1 Oscillospiraceae bacterium
CAACCTGGACGCTGACTCCGAACCCGATATCTACAACGCTATCCGCCGCAACGCTCTGCTGGAGAACGTGACTGTTGACGAAAACGGCAAGTGTGACTTCGCTGACGGCTCCGTCACTGAGAACACCCGTGTTTCCTACCCCATCAACCACATTGAGAAGATTGTCCGTCCCAAGTCCTGCGGTCCCGACGCTAAGAACGTCATCTTCCTGTCCGCAGATGCTTTCGGCGTTCTGCCTCCCGTGTCTATCCTGACTCCCGAGCAGACCAAGTACTACTTCCTCTCCGGCTTCACCTCCAAGCTGGCCGGTACCGAGCGTGGCATCACTGAGCCCACTCCCACCTTCTCCGCTTGCTTCGGCGCAGCCTTCCTGGAGCTGCACCCCACCAAGTACGGCGAAGAGCTGGTCAAGAAGATGGAGAAGTCCGGCGCAAAGGCTTATCTGGTCAACACCGGCTGGAACGGCACCGGCAAGCGTATCTCCATTAAGGATACCCGCGGCATCATCGACGCAATTCTCGATGGCTCCATCCTGAAGGCCGAGACCAAGAAGATCCCCTACTTCGACTTCGAGGTTCCCACTGCCCTTCCCGGCGTGGACAGCGGCATTCTGGATCCTCGCGACACCTACGCTGATGCAGCCCAGTGGGAGGCCAAGGCAAAGGATCTGGCAGCTCGCTTCCAGAAGAACTTCACCAAGTATACCGGCAACGAAGAGGGCAAGGCTCTGGTCGAGGCTGGTCCCAAGCTGTAATCAGACGGTCACAAAATCACCGAATATCTTAAAACGCTATGGACAGAGATGTCCATAGCGTTTTTTACTGACTACCACGGGCTTGTGAATTTATGTATGATTGCCCCCGGCAATCATTACTATTTTAGATTCGCTGCGCGGAGCACCACCCTCGCAGTGACATTCGTTAATTATCGTCATTGCCAGCGCTGAAGGCGCGTGGCAATCAGTTTCTTTGCTTATAAGGACACTTGTTTCCCACAGGGGGGAAATTGTTACAATCCGTTACGAGAACGTAACGGAATCTTGGTTTACATAAATTTTAAAAAGGGGGTAAAAATCCAGAGGGAAAACCCTTGAGTTCTCCACACTTTCCACAGAGTTTTCCACAGGGAAACCGCAAAAATCCCCAGCAACCGTCAGGCTACTGGGGATTTCTACGTGAATAAGTGGATTTTCGACAGGTTTCTAAAAAATACGATTTGGTTTACAGAACAACACTTAAAACAGCACCTGCGCCGCAAAAATACGCGGCGGATTTTCGTCGGTACCCTCTGCCATAGCAGTGCCCTCTGTTCGCAGACAGGGACCGTCCTGCAGAGCATAATGCAGGGCAACGTTCTGCCCCTCTTTTGCCTCGTTCAGGTAGCAAACGGTCAGCTCCTTGGGAAGGTGGTTTTGGTGGAAATCACTGCTCAGCAGGTCCTCCACCCAGTCCAGATATTTGGTGTTGTTCATATGCCCGTTCCGGTCCAAATCAGAAAAGTTTACCCGGCGCATAGCCTGCGTGACGTAAGGCTGGGGCGCCAGAGAGGCGGGGGGTGCCAGCTCGTTGCCGGTGAGCATACCTTCCACCTGAACACCGCTTTTTCCCGGCAGCACCATTGCCCGGGTGTTGCAGTCCATTAAAACCCACAGGCTGATGCAGCGGAACAGCTCATTGCCCTTTGCGTCATACCCTGCGCAGGCACGGGGGTAGGCAGTACGGGTGGTGGGCATAGGCCAGGTTTTCACGGTGACGGTTTCCCCAATCAAAGGAAGCCGGGAAATTTGCACCTTGTGCCGGACAACTGCCCAAAAGAGGTTTTGCTTGTGCAGCTCCTCCCAGCCCAAGGACAGGTCCAGGCAGTGACCCTCGGCGGCAGCCTGGGCAAAATACAGCAAAGCCGACAGCTTCAGCCGACCGAAACGGTTCACGTGCAGCGCTGTCAGGGTGTGTGTTTGAGAATACATTTGCATCATATAACGCTCCTTAGTCCAGCCGGAATGCCACGGAGTATTCTGCGCCGCTGCGGTGCAGCCGCAGCTTTACGGTATCTCCGGAGGTGTGGGAATACAGGATTTCCTTCAGGGTATTTAAGCTGCTTGCCCGGGTGTTGTTAAAATACAAAAGAATATCTCCCGGCTGGATGCCCGCTTTCTCTGCGCAGCTGCCGGGCTCCACAGCGGTGATATAAAACCCCTTGGGGATTTCATAACACTGCTGCTCAAAGGCGGAAATCTCTTTTCCGGTCAGTCCCAAAGCAGGCAGACCCGGGGCGCCGCTGGCGGCTCTGGTTTTCCCGGAGAATTGCACAGAGGCCGGCGCGAGGGCGGCATCGCTGGTGATTTCCCGGAACAGGCGGATGTTCAGCAGCCGGAAGGCGGTGTTGATTCCCCCAAAGAAAATCACAAGCACCAATAAGACGGAAACAGGTCCCCGCTTTTGCTTTTTCGGTTGTGTAAAGCCGGTGCGGTAGCAGGTCTGTTCCTGCTCCGACCAATTCTTTTCATACATAAAAAACCTCACATCAATTCGCCAATGGCAGAGTAAAGGTAAATTCGGTGGTGCCGTCTGCGCTGGAAACGGAAATATCCTCGCCGTGGGCGCACACCAGCGTTTTTACAATATAAAGACCCAGTCCCCAGCCGTCCCGGTTTTGGCTGCGGCTTTTATCCAGCTTGTGAAAACGCTCGAACAAAAGGGGCAGCTCCTGAGCAGGGATGGTCTGACCGTTATTGGAAATGCGCACAAAGACCTTTTGCCCGCCCTCCCGGACGGAAAGCCCCAAGCTGCCGCCCTGGGGACAGAACTTTACGGCATTATCCACCAGATTGTAAATCACCTGAGTAATGTAATCCCGGCAGGCGTAGGTAATTACCGGGTGCTCCGGGAAGCTTACCTGCACATCCAGCTGCTTGTCGTTGATTTTACTTTCGAAGGTAATCAGCACCTGACCGGCGCATTCTGTAATATCAAACCGGCTTTTTTTCTCCTCCGGTACCACACCGTCCTGCATCTGGGACACGTCCAGCATACTGCGCACCAGCCGGCTCAACCGCTTGGTTTCCCCCGAAACGATTTGCAGATATTTTTCCTGCTGCTGGGGCGGAATGGTTCCGTCAAGGATGCCGTCCACAAAGCCACCGATGGTGGTCATCGGGGTTTTCAGCTCGTGGGACACGTTGGCGACAAATTCTTTGCGTCCGTGCTCGATTTTTTCCAGAGATTGGGCCATATTGTTAAAGGCCAGCGCCAAATCCCGAATTTCCTCGGGGGCATCCTCCGGCACCTGCGCCCGGGCTTTCAGGTTGCCGTGACCGAAGGCGGCGGCGGTTCTTGCCATATCCCGCAGGGGGCTGCTGCTTTTCCGGGCATACACCGTCATAATCACAACAGCTGCCAGCACAACCAGCACAGATACAAACAGGTAAATGTCAGAAATCCGCTTCAGGACGGATTGGGTGTTGGCGGTGGGCGCAGAGACCATTACAAGCCCCAGAAATTCTTCCCCGGGACCCCGGATGGCGGTGGAAACCACGTACCGGTTGTCCGTGTAAAGTCCCTCCACCAGACCGCTGGAAACCACAAAGGTTTCTGCGGTAACCTTCTGCAGGTAATCCCGGCTGGTAATGGCAAGCCCCTGATGGGCGCAGCCCAAGGGAGCGGAGGAGCACAGAAGAATTTGCCCCTGGGCGTCGCAAATCACCGTATCATTGCCGGAAACCCGCTCCGCCACAGCCAGCGATACCAGAAAATCCTGACTGTTTACCGTGTCCTGGCGGAGATAGGCGGAGGCAATCTGCGCCACGGCGGCGCTGTCGCTTTTCAGGTCCTCGTAGACCTGCTCTGTGAGAAAGTTCCGCACCAGAAACTGAAAGGAAACGCCAACCAACAGCAGCGCTGCCAGCAAAATCACCGCATAGGCAAAAAAGCTGCGGCTAAAGGTGGTTTTCATTCTTTATAACACCTCGAATGTATAAAGTGAAGTTGGCGATGCCAGTGAAGTTTGGCTTACGCCAAGTGAAGTTAAGTTTGCCCAATAACACTTCGCCGAAGGCGAAACTTCACTACGCAGGAACTTCACTGCGATAGCAACTTCACTTGCCGTCAGGCAAACTTAGTTCAATTTGAAGTTCAAAGAACTTCAAATTTATAACCCACACCCCAGACGGTTTTCAGGCACCATTTGGGGGAGATGCCCTCTAATTTTTCCCGGAGACGCTTTACGTGGACGTCCACGGTGCGGGAGTCTCCGAAATAGTCAAAGCCCCAGACCTCGTCCAGCAGCTGGTTTCGGGTGTAGACCCGGTTGGGAGAGGATGCCAGATAGAACAAAAGCTCCATTTCTTTAGGGGGTGTATCCACTTTTTTGCCGTCCACAGTCAGCTCAAAAGCGTCCATATCAATGGTCAGCTTGTCAAAAGTAAGCTTGCGGGCGGCGCTTTCTCCGGCGCAGCGCTCGCTGCGGCGAAGCACAGCCTCAATCCGCGCCAAAACCTCTTTCATTTCAAAGGGCTTGGTGATATAGTCATCGGCACCGCTTTTCAGACCGGCCACCTTATCGTCCACCTCGCTCTTGGCGGTAAGCATAATCACCGGTACCTGAGAGCTTGCCCGGATTGCCCGGCAGACAGCCCAGCCGTCCATCACCGGCATCATCACGTCCAAAAGCACCAAGTCCGGTCCGATAGCACGGAATTTGTCCAGCCCCTGACCGCCATCGGTGGCTAAGGTTACGGCATAGCCCTCCTTTTCCAGATACATCTGCAAAAGCTCTGCAATATTTTTGTCGTCTTCCACGATTAAAACGGAAACAGCCATAGCGATACCTCCCAAGTCTATTTCCTTTATTATAATACATTTTTGGCGCTTGGGGTGAACAATTTGTAAAAACTAAGTTTCCCTTGCAAATTTACCCATTTACCAGTACAATGAGGTTGATTATATTATAAGGAGTGTGCGTATGGAATTTTTGTTTGAAATTTTAAAAGCGATTTTGTTCGGTATTGTGGAGGGTGTCACCGAGTGGCTGCCGGTTTCCTCCACAGGACATATGATTTTGCTGGACGAGTTTGTACATCTGAATGTATCCGAGGCGTTTTACGAGATGTTCCAGGTGGTGATTCAGCTGGGCGCCATTTTGGCGGTGGTTCTGCTGTTTTTCCACAAGCTGAACCCCTTCTCCCCCAAAAAGAACGAGACCCAGAAAAAAGACACCTGGCAGCTGTGGTTTAAGGTGATTGTGGCGGTGCTGCCCGCTGCGGTGATCGGTGTGCTGCTGGACGACTGGATGGATGCGCACCTTTATAACTATGTTGTGGTTGCCATTACCCTGATAGTCTACGGTGTTGCGTTTATTCTGATGGAAAAGCGGAACCAAGGCAGAGAAATGAAAATCACCGATGTCTATGCCATTGACTACCGCACTGCAATTTTCATCGGCTGCTTCCAGTGCCTGAGCCTGATTCCCGGAACCTCCCGTTCCGGCGCCACCATTTTGGGCGCCATCGTGCTGGGGGTCAGCCGTCCTGCCGGTGCGGAATTTTCCTTCTTCCTGGCAATCCCGGTGATGCTGGGCGCCAGCGCATTGAAGGTTCTCAAGTTCCTACTGGAGGGTGTCAGCGCCACCGGACAGGAGCTTGCCGTGCTGCTGGTGGGCTGTGTGGTCAGCTTTATTGTGAGCCTGCTGGTAATCAAAGCCCTGATGGAGTATGTGCGGAAGCACAGCTTTGCCTCCTTCGGCATCTACCGAATTGCGCTGGGCGCATTGGTTTTGGGCTACTTTCTGCTGAAATAAGCGAAGAATGTGATATAATTTACCCATAAAATGTGATAAAATTTACCAGTATTTTTTCAGCGAGGTATGGTATGATGAAGAAAAACACCTAAGGAGGATGTTATGTTAACCATCAATAAGCTACGCTGTGACAGCGCCATCGACTACGCTGCGCTGGAAATGAAGAAGTATCTTAGGATGATGATGCCCGAGGGCGGAGAAATTGAGATTTTCTACAATCCTGAGGCGAAGGACGGTTTCCGTCTGGGTCTTTTGGAGGACTTCGGTCTGCCCTTTGAGGGTAAGGACGCAAAGCTGGACGATGTTTTGCACATTGAGACCGACACCCAGGGTGGTATCCTTGCCGGCTCCAACCCCAGAAGCGTACTGTTCAGCGTTTACCGCTACCTCCGGGAAAACGGCTGCCGCTGGCTCTATCCCGGCATCGACGGAGATTACGTACCTATGCAGGACATTGTGCCTGTTTCCTATCATAAAGCGGCAGACCATCGCTACCGGGGCTTTTGCGATGAGGGACATTCCTCCCAGACCAATATGCTGGAGTGTATCGAGTATTATGCCAAGCTGGAGCTGAACGTTTTTAACCTGGAGTTCTTTAACCCTATTGTTTACTACAACCACTATTACAACCATGAACAAAATGAGACCCATCGTATGCCGGAGCCTGTCACGGAAGAACAGGTGCTGCAGTGGCGCAGAATGTGCGAGGTAGAGCTGGGCAAGCGTGGCTTTAATATCACCGGCATCGGTCACGGCTGGACAGGCCGTGCTATGGGCTTTCAGGAAAATCCCGGAGGACCACCGCTGGGAGAGGGAGACTTCGAGAAGCTGACGGAAGAACAGCGCAGCTGTATTGCTATGCTGGGCGGCGAACGAAAGCCATACTCCGGACGTTTGAATTACTCCCAGCTTTGTATGTCCAACCCCCTGGTCCAGGAAAAGATGTCGGATGCGGTGGTGGACTTTGCCAAAAATCATCAAAATTATACCAGAATCAGCTTTGCTTTGGCAGACGGCAACAAGAACTTTTGCGAATGTCCCGAATGCAAGAAAATGCGCCCTGCGGACTGGAGAAACATCATTCTCAACAAAATTGATGAGAAGCTGACCAAGGCCGGTCTGGACACCAAAATCGGTTTTAGCATGTATGTGGACACCTTATTTGCCCCGGAGCATATCAAGCTGAACAATCCTGACCGTTTTGTAATGAGCTACTGCCCCATCACCCGGGATTATACAACCAGCATTACAGAGGACACCCCGGTGCCGGAGCTCCCCGAGTATATTTACAACGGCTGGAAAGCTCCCACCACGGAGGAAGGCTATGCCCTGCTTAAGAAGTGGCAGGAATGCTTCTCCGGCGATTACTTCTGCTATGACTATCACTTCTGGCGCGTTCAGTACCGTGATCCCAGCGGATATTATCTGGCAAAGCGTATCTATGAGGACGTGCGCAGCCTGAAGGTTATGGGTATGGTGGGTATGCTGGAGGACGGCTCTCAGCGGTCTGCCTTCCCTAACGGCTTCCCTGTTTACATTTATGCGGAAACCCTGATGAACCGGGACTGCGACTTTGAAGCTGTCCGCGCCGACTATTTTGAACATATTTACGGCAAGGACTGGCAGCAGGTGGACGCTATTTTGCGCAATGTTTCCGAGGCCTTCGACTTTGAATATATGCAGGGTCTGCGTTCAGAAAGACCCGAGTTTACCCAGTACTATGCGCCCAGTCGTGTACCCCGCTTGAATCTGGTGCACGATTTTGCGGCGCAGCTTCGCTATCGCTTCCAAGCCCATAAGGTTATGCCCTACCGCGTCCAGACCGTGTCCTGGCGTTTGCTGAACCGCTATTCCGAGTGGTTGGATTGGATGGCAGACATTACTGTGCTGAAAGCCCAGGGACGGGATTGGGAGGCCAAGGAGGTGGCGGTGAAGTTCGCCCAGGACTTCGGCAAGTATGAGCTGGAGCTGGAACGTTATTACGACCACGGCCTTTGCCACTACCACACAACCGGCGGCTTCTGTGCCGTTTACAGCAACAGAGCGCAGGTTATCTTTGAATAATCGGAAGAGCTTGCCGGTTGACCAATAATCTGGTGCCGATATAAGCCAAGAAATCTATAAAAAAAGCCAAGATATTGATACTTTTTTTCAAAATCCTATGGTAGAATAAAGAAAAACACACAAGGAGGATGTTATGTTAACCATCAACAAGCTGCACTGTGACAGTGCCATCGACCACGCCGCCCTGGAGCTGAAGAAATATCTCCGGATGATGATGCCCGAGGCTGGCGAAGTGGAGATTTTCTACAATCCGGAGGCAAAGGACGGTTTCCGTCTGGGCTTTTTGGAGGATTTTGGTGTCCCCTTTACCGGCGAAAAGCAGGAGCTGGACGATGAAATCTACATTGAAACCGATGTCAACGGCGGTATCATTGCCGGTTCGAACCCCCGAAGCGTTCTGTTCGCCGTTTACCGCTACCTCCGGGAGAACGGCTGCCGCTGGCTCTACCCCGGTATTGACGGCGACTATGTTCCTATGCAGGATATTGTCCCTGTTTCCTATCACAAGCTGGCTGACCACCGGATCCGTGGTTTCTGCGACGAGGGCTATACCTCCCAGACCACAATGCTGGAGGCCATTGATTACTACGCAAAGCTGGAGATGAACACCCTCAACCTGGAGTTCTTCATCCCCATGAACTACTACACCCGCTACTATTCCCACTACCACAACGAAGAAAATCGTATGCCCGAGCCTGTGGATGAAAAGCAGGTGCTGCAGTGGCGTCGTCAGTGCGAGGTGGAACTGGCAAAGCGTGGCTTCCGGGTTACCGGTATCGGTCACGGCTGGACCAGCCGCGCCTTCGGCTTCAAGGAAAATCCTGACCTGGATCCTTCTGCAGAAATTCAGAATGAGGCAGATTTCCCCCAGGAAACCATCGATATGCTGGCACTTGTGAAGGGCAAGCGGAAGTTCTTTACCGGCAGACCCCCCTACACCCAGCTGTGTCTGTCTAAGCCCATCGTTCGCACCAGAATTGCTGATGCATTCGTGGATTATGCGAAAAACCACCAGAACTATAAGCGCATTGCCTTCTCTTTCTCTGACGGCAGCCGTAACTACTGCGAGTGCGAAGAGTGTGTGAAGATGCGCCCCTCCGATTGGCGGAATATGATCCTCAACGAGATCGACGAAAAGCTGACAGAGGCTGGCCTGGATACACAGATCGGCTTCAGTATGTACGTAGACACCCTGTTTGCGCCCCAGCATATCAAGCTGAACAATCCCGACCGCTTTGTGATGTCCTACTGCCCCATTACCCGTGATTATACTACCAGCATTACCGAGGACACGGTCGTTCCGGAGCCGCTGCCCTACATTGTCAACGGCTGGAAAACCCCTACCACTGAGGAAGGCTATGCCCTTCTGAAGGAGTGGCAAAAGGTATTCAAGGGTGATATTTTCTGCTATGACTACCACTTCTGGCGCAACCAGTACATGGATCCCGGCGGTTATGCTTTGGCAAAGCGGATTTATGAGGACGTGCGCAGCCTGAAGATCATGGGTCTTTGCGGTATGGTAGAAGACGGCAGCCAGAGAAGCTACTTCCCCAACGGTTTCCCGGTGTATATTTACGCAGAAACTCTGATGAACCGGGATGCAGACTTCGAGGCTGTCCGGGCAGATTACTTCGAGCATATTTATGGCCAGGATTGGCAGAAGGTAGATACGCTCCTGCGGGATGCTTCCAATGCCTTTGATTTTGCCTATATGGAAGGTGTTCGCTCCATCGATGAAGATGTTTCCCTGTACTATGATCCCAAGCGTGTAGCCCGGTTAAATGCGGCGCACGATGTGGCTTCCCGCCTGCGCTTCCTGTTCAAGACCCACCACGTTATGCCCAACCGTCCCCAGACCGTTTCCTGGCGGCTGATCAACCGCTACACCGAGTGGCTGGATTGGTTGGCGGATATTGTTAAACAAAAGGCAGTGGGCAACGACTGGAAGGCCCGGGAGCTTTCTCTGCAGTTTGCCACGGACTTCGGTAAGTATGAGATCGAAATGGAGCGCTACTATGACCACGGTCTGTGCGCCCACCATACGACAGCCTTCTTGTGCCGCACCAAGGCAAACGCCAAGAAAATTATCGTGGAATAACAATTGAAAAAAGCCCGGACAGGCATTGCCTGTCCGGGCTTTCGCTTATTTGCTTATCTTACGTACTCAATCACAACACGGCGGTTGGGCTCGGAACCTACGGAATAGGTGGTAATCCGGTCGGTGTCCTGCAGGGTTGCGTGGATTACGTGACGCTCATAAGCGTTCATAGGCTCCAGCGTGGTGCGGCGGTGTGCCTTGAGCACCTGCTGCGCCTTCTTCTGTGCGTAACGGCGCAGGGAATCTTCCCGCTTCTGGCGGTACTGCTCAGCGTCCACGTTGATGCGGATGTGACCCTCCACGCTGCGGTTAACAGAGTAGTTGGCAAGATGCTGCAGCGCATCCAGGGTGTCGCCCCGGCGACCAATCAGGTAGCCCAGGTCCTCACCAACCAGGTCAACGTTGTAGGTTTCCTCGTCTTCCTTCCAGGCGTGGGGCACAGCGGCAGAGCCCATATGCTCCAGAAGTCCCTTCAGGAAGCTTTCAATCTTTTCCTCCACAGAGCCGGGCTGGGCAGGTGCGTATTCCTTGGGAGCCACCGGCGCCTTCTTTTCCTGTGTCTTGGGGGCAGCAGGCTTTTCTGCCTTGGGCTGGGGCTTGGGTACCTCAGGCTTGGGAGCGACGGGCTTTTCCTCCTTGGGAGCCTCGGGCTTCTTGACAGCCTTGGGCTTGGAACGGGAGGCAGAACCGAAAGCGGACTTAGGTGCGGCAGGCACTTCATCGGGCGCTTCGTAGGTCACTTCGATTTTTGCGGGGGCAGCGCCAATTCCCAGGAAGCCGGGCTTTGCCTGGGCCAGGACCTGTACGGAAATGTCATCCCGGGTCAGACCCAGCTGGGTCAGGGCATTCTCAATGGCAAGGTCCATAGTCTTGCCGGTTACAATTATGGTCTTTTCCATATTTATTCCTCCGTAGATTGGGTGTCATACCGATGGGCATCGTAAGCGCGACCTTTGCAGAAAGGACGGTCTTCCACACCGGACATGGGTGCGGCGCTCTCTTTTGCTTCCTCGATGACAATTCCCTTCTTGGCAGCATATTCCTTGGCAGCGGCGGCCTTTGCCTCCTCCTGCTCCTTTTGCTTGGCTTGCTGCATTTTCTTTTTGCTGGTATTAGTGGTGATGCCGTCAGGGTTGGCGGCGCGGCGCTCGGCGCGGACTCTTTCCTTTTCCGCCTCGATAGCCTCTTCCTCCATAGCCTTCTGCAGCCGGACTGCGTCCTCGGCATCATAGATTTTGCGATACTTCTGGGTCAAAATGAAGTCGGAAACGGCGGTAACAACACCCTGTGCCAGCCAGTACAGGCTCAAAGCGCCGGGAACGGTAAAGCCAATCCACAGGGACATCAGGGGCATCATCCACATCATCATTTTGCTCTGCTGGGCGCTCTGGGACTTTTTGGCGGTCTCCTTGTCCTGAATGCCCTTCTCGTTGGTCACAACGGAGTTGTTGGACTTCTGGGACAGCAGCATAGAAAGGAACTGGGAACCGCAGGACAGCAGAGGAACCAATGCGCCGCCGATGTGCGCCCAGTCCCACTTCCAGCTTTCGGCAAAGACGTTAAACGCAGGAACAACACCCAGGTCGATGCCCAGGAAGGTGAAGTTAATACCCTCCAGCGTGGCATCCTTGACAGCCAGCCCGGCCTCCTTGATTTGCGCAGCAAACTCAGGAATTCTCGGGGCGGCAATCATTTGCGCATAGAAGGAATTGTTGGAGGTAAACAGCTCCGGCAGTTCCTTCTGAATAATTTCTACAATCTTACCGGCGACCTCGGTACTTTCGTGGAGCATATATTCGATAGGCTCACGAACAACCGTATACAAGGGGAACAGCAAAAGCAGCGGGAGCAGGCTCCACAGGCAGCCGCCGCCCAAAGAGACGCCTTCTTCTTTGTAAATGGCGGTAATGGCTTCATTCTGCTTGGCTTGGTCGTTTTCGTATTTGTCTTTCACCGCCTGAATCCGGGGAGCCAGACGGGACATTTTCATCATGCTTTTTTTGCTCTTGGCAGAGGCCGGGAGCAAAACCAGCTTGACGATAAAGGCGAACAAAATCAGGGCCAGACCGTAGTTGCTGGTAAACTGATACAGGAAAGCCAACAGGTAGCCAAAGGGCACCTGAACAAGGTCCGGCAGGCTAAATGCGAGAATCATAATGTATCCTCCTTAAGGAACAGGGTCATGGGGATCGCCTTTGTAAAAGGGATGGCACCGGCAGATACGCTTGAGGGCAAGCCAGGAGCCTTTCAGCGCCCCATGCTTTTCAATAGCTTTGCGGGCGTATACGGAGCAGGTGGGAACAAACCGACAGGTGGGAGGCATGCAGGGAGAGATATGACGCTGATAGAACCGGATCAGGGCGATAAGAAGCTTTTTCATTGCAAAATCCCCGCTTTTTCCGCCAGGGCAAGATAGCTCTGGGTGAGCTTTTCAAAGCTGACAGTCAGGCAGCGGCTTCTTGCCACCACCACAATATCCCACCCCGGAGCAAACCGGCTTTCGTTCAGCCGATAAACCTCCCGAAGGCGCCGGCGAATGCGGTTACGCACCACAGCGCGCCCCAATTTCTTGCTGACGGTGATGCCCACACGGTTGGCTTGCGAGCCGTTTTTCCGTGCGTACAGCACCAGACACGAATTGGCGTGACCGGAGGTGGCATAGAGCCTGCGGAAAATATGGTTTAATTTCAGCGCTTTGGAGAATTTCATAAATACTCTCTCCCAAACATCACGAAAGGCATTCCTCTGTCTGGAACACCCGGGCAGCAGCTGCCCTTAAAAATTATACCCCTCTATGGCAAATCCAAATAAGAACTTTTCCGAGGCAAGCTCGCAGCAAAAATAAACTCACCTCAGGCAAGCTCGCTGCGGGTTATCATCCATTATTCGGCGAGGAATTTTTTTACAGCGGAAGGCTTGCTCGCCGCAGAAATACTTTGTGTATTTCAAGGCGGGCAAATGCACCGCTGGGAAAAAAGGCCCGGCGAAGATGGATTAGAACACGCAAGAGTTTGCCCAAATAAAAAGGGGGCGGGGCGAATAATGCATTCACCCCGCATGGACTCCCATTTCGCTATGCGCGATTATTCACTGTGGTAATCCCACGGGACATAAGCGCTTACGCAGACAGAACCTTGCGGCCCTTTGCACGGCGACGAGCCAGAACCTTACGACCATTGGAAGTAGCCATTCTCTGACGGAAACCGTGAACCTTGGAACGATGACGACGGCTGGGTTGATAGGTACGCTTCATTTGTGTACACCTCCTGTCAAATCACATATGCTCAACAGCCCAAAGGCCGCAGCAACGCATAATAACAGACCATAAATGGTCATTCTGCCATATTATAACCGAAAATTGTCCATAGGTCAACAACTTTTTTTGCAAAAGAACACGGGGCTGCAAATCCACAGCCCCGTGGCATTATTCCTGGTTGCGCTTTTTCATCAGGTTGCGCATACGGGTGGCATGGTCCAGCTCCCGCTTGCGGATACGCAAGCTCTTGGGTGTGCACTCCAAAAGCTCGTCATCTGCCAAAAATTCCAGACATTGCTCCAAGGAGAACACTCTGGGAGTGACCAGCCGCAATGCTTCGTCAGAACCGGAGGCACGCATATTGGTCAGCTGCTTTTTCTTGCAGACGTTGACGTTCATATCCTCGTTGCGGCTGCAGATGCCCACCACCATACCGGCATATACCGGGGTGCCGGGACCGATAAACAGGGCGCCACGCTCCTGGGCATTGAAAAGTCCGTAGGAGCAGGCTTCGCCGGTTTCAAAGGAGACCAGAGAACCGGTGAGGCGGCGCTCAATTTCGCCCTTCATGGGCGCATAGCTGTCCAGTACGCTGGACATAATGCCCTCGCCCCGGGTGTCGGTGAGGAATTCGCTGCGGTAGCCGAACAGACCTCTGGAGGGCACCAAAAATTCCAGACGGTACCGGTTGCCCATAGGGGTCATACCCAAAAGGTCACCCTTTCTGCGACCCATTTTCTCAATCACTGCGCCCATACATTCTTCCGGCACGTCGGCAATCATCCGTTCAATGGGCTCGCACAGCTTGCCGTCGATTTCCTTTGTCAGCACACGGGGGGTGGAAACGGCAAACTCATAGCCCTCCCGGCGCATGGTTTCCATCAAAATGGAAAGGTGCATTTCGCCACGTCCGGCAACGTTGAAGCTGTCGGTGCTTGCCTCGGTGACGTGCAAGGACACGTCCTTGAGAAGCTCCTTTTCCAGCCGGTCCCGCAAATTACGGGAGGTCACAAACTTGCCCTCCTGTCCGGCAAAGGGAGAGTCGTTTACCGCAAAGGTCATTTCAATGGTGGGGTCGGAGATTTTCACAAAGGGCAACGGCTCAACGGCCTCGGTTGCGCACAAAGTTCTGCCGATGGTGATGTCCGCCATACCGGAAAGCGCTACGATTTCGCCGGCGGAGGCTTCCTGGATGGGGGCTTTGCCCAGTCCGTCATAGGTGTACAGGGCGACCACCTTGCCTTTTTGCCTGATTTCGTCGTTGTGGTAGTCGCAAATGGTCACTTCCTGATTGACCTTGATGGTGCCACGCTCCACACGACCCACAGCAATTCTGCCCACATATTCATTATAATCAATGGAGGAGACCAGCAGCTGCAGCGGTGCAGCTTCGTCGCCCTCCGGCGCCGGAATGTAGTTTACAATGGTCTCAAACAGGGGCACCAAATCCGTACCCACCTCGTCCGGACCGTAGGCGGCAGTTCCCTGCCGTCCGGAGCAGAACACCGTGGGAGAATTAAACTGCTCGTCGGTGGCATTCAGGTCCAGCAGCAGCTCCAGAACCTCGTCCATTACCTCGTGAATCCGGGCGTCGGGCTTATCGATTTTGTTCACCACCACAATGACCTTGTGACCCAGCTCCAGCGCCTTTTGCAGCACGAACCGGGTCTGGGGCATAGGACCTTCCGCCGCATCCACCAGCAACAGCACACCGTTGACCATTTTCAAAATGCGCTCCACCTCGCCGCCAAAGTCGGCGTGACCGGGGGTGTCCACAATGTTAATTTTGGTGTCCTTGTACTGGACAGAGGTGTTTTTCGCCAGAATGGTAATACCACGCTCACGCTCCAAATCTCCGGAGTCCATCACCCGGTCCTGGGTAGCCTGATTTTCCCGGTAAATGCCACCCTGCTTTAAAAGCTCGTCCACCAAGGTGGTTTTGCCGTGGTCAACGTGGGCAATAATAGCAATGTTGCGAATATTTTCCTGTTGTGCCATAATTAAAATCTCCTTGTCGCATATCCTCTCAGTGTAAAAATATACCACAACCATTTCGGCTTTGCAATAAAGTTCCCAAAAAAACAGGAAAAATATTCTGTTATTCTGCTGTTTTGAACGCTTGACCAAATATGGCGGGTGTGATATGATATTAGACAACAAACCAGCAGCGTAAGGGCTGCTTTGCAAACACGTTTTACAGGAGGAAATATTATGGCATTTTATTATTCCGAGCCCAGCCACACCTTCAGTGAGTATTTGCTCATTCCCGGCTACACCTCACCGGAATGTATTCCGGACAATGTGAGTCTGCGCACGCCCCTGACCAAGTATCGCAAGGGTCAGGAGGAGCCGGCAATCTCTTTGAATATTCCGATGGTTTCTGCTATTATGCAGTCCGTTTCCAATGATACGTTGGCAATTGCCCTGGCAAAGGAGGGTGGTTTGAGCTTTATCTTTGGCTCTCAGTCCATCGAGTCTCAGGCGGCAATGGTGGCAAAGGTCAAGAGTCACAAGGCGGGCTTTGTTGTCTCCGCCTCCAACCTGACCCCCGACGCTACCTTGAATGATGTGCTGGCGCTGAAGGAGCAAAACGGCTTCTCCACCGTAGCCATTACCGACGACGGCACTGCCAACGGTAAGCTTCTGGGCATTGTCACCGGACGTGATTACCGTGTCAGCCGTATGGATGGCACAGAGAAGGTCTCCAGCTTTATGACCCCCAGAGAGAAAATGGTGGTTGCCCCGGCAGACACTACGTTGAAGGTTGCCAACGACATCATTTGGGACCATAAGCTGAATTCTCTGCCCATTGTGGATGAGAACGACCACCTGCTGTACTTCGTTTTCCGTAAGGACTATGCCTCCCACAAGCGTCATCCCCTGGAATTGCTGGACAGCCACAAGCGTTACCTGGTAGGCGCAGGCATCAATACCCGGGACTACGCTGAGCGTATTCCTGCTCTTCTGGAGGCTGGCGCAGACGTGCTGTGTATCGACTCCTCCGAGGGCTACACCTGCTGGCAGGCAAACACCATCGCCTGGGTTCGTGAAAACTACGGCGACAGCGTGAAAATCGGCGCCGGTAACGTGGTGGACCGGGACGGTTTTCTGTTCCTGGCAAAGGCCGGTGCGGACTTTATTAAGGTCGGTATCGGCGGCGGCTCCATCTGCATCACCCGGGAAACCAAGGGTATCGGCAGAGGTCAGGCAACGGCTTTGATTGAGGTTGCCGCAGCCCGGGACGAGTACTTCAAGGAAACCGGTATTTACGTGCCTATCTGCTCCGATGGCGGCATCGTCCACGATTACCATATGACCCTGGCGCTGGCTATGGGCGCGGACTTTATGATGCTGGGACGCTATTTTGCCCGGTTCGACGAAAGCCCCACACCCAAGGTGATGGTAAACGGTGCATATATGAAGGAATACTGGGGCGAAGGCTCCAACCGTGCCCGGAACTGGCAGCGCTATGACCTGGGCGGCAAGACCAAGCTGAACTTTGAAGAGGGTGTTGATTCCTACGTTACCTACGCAGGACCTCTCCACGATAACGTGGAGGCGAGCCTGTACAAGGTCAAGTCTACCATGTGCAACGTTGGCGTGATCAACATCCCCGACCTGCAGAAGGATGCCAAGCTGACCCTGGTTTCCTCCGTTTCCATCGTGGAAGGCGGCGCCCACGACGTGACCCTGCGCTCCACCAATACCGTAAAGTAACAAACAGGGCGCATTGCGATTTGCAATGCGCCCTTATTTCGTAGGGGCGGATGCCCACATCGTCCCCTACAATATTTTACAGAAATGTCAGAACCAAAGGGAACATAATGACGGTAGGAACGATTATTGTTTGTTATACGAAACAATGCAGGCGTCCGCTTTTAGGTTTTCGCCCAGTACGACATCCAGATTTCCGGCGACTTCGATTGTGACGTGAATCTTTTCCGTTTCTCTTGCCCAGCGGACAGAAACAGAGCCGTGATCGTTGGTGTAGGAACCCTGTGCGCTTTCCAACGCCTGAATAAAGTGGGGATTTATTACAACCCGGTCCGGGTTGTTGCATGCCGGGTTCACGTGGATACCGGCAACAGCTTTCAGATACCAGGAGGAAACGTCTGCCATAAAATGATGGTTACGGGAGCCGATAGCCTTTCCGGGAACAGCAAACCGTTCACAGATGGAGGTTTCGCCCCGGAAAATCATATTGGCGTAAGAGGGGAAAGAAGGCTTTGTAATCATTTTATAGGCAAGGTCGGAATGGCCATACGCCGTCAGCACGTGGAAGATAGCCCGCAAGCCCAGGAAGCCGCAGTCAAAAGAATTTTTGCTTTGGGTGATGAGAGAGACCAGGGTGTCGACTGCGGTTTGCTTTTCACTTTCTTCGAAGATTCCGCAAGCCAGGCCGATTGCCTGAGAAGTCTGGCAAATGCGATAGGACGGCTGGCGGTATTGTTCGGCTTTGCCGATTGTAATGATGCCGTTTTCGTTGTATTCATCCCGGATTGCATTTCTTAGTTTTGCATGGCTTTGCTGCAAAAACGCAAGGTTTTCTGTCAGCCCAACGGCTTCAAACATTTTTTTCGTAGTTGCAAGGCAGGAAAGCAGCGCACAGGAAGCGCAGAAGCCTAACGGAGAAGCATATACATCGGCAGGGCTGCCTACCGGAAGCCAATCGCCATAGCCGTTTTCGGTAAGACCCCGTTCGTCCAGCAGGGAAAGGTGCAAACGCAGATTTTTCATCATAGCGTCTGCATTGTCGGTTATGATTTTTGTGTCCCCGGTGTATTTGTACACCTGATAAGGAAGCGAATAAAGGGCGCTGTCCCACACTATAAAGTGCCGGAATTCACCGGAGGATGGAACGATAACAGGTAAGGCGCCAGTCTGGTTTTGCGCAAGCTTCAGGCAATGGATCCAGTCTGCGAACACCTTTTCCATTCCGTAGAGGAACATAAAATGCTCTGCAGAAACAGCTGCGTCCCCTGTCCAGCCGTTCTTTTCCCGGGTGGGACAGTCGGTGATCATATAGAAGGTGTTAGCCAGGTCACTTCTTACGCAGGCATCAAAAATTTCGTTGGATATTTCGTCTGAACACCGGAACGTGGCTTTTCGTTTTACGTTATTGTGCAGCACGACGTAAGTCAGCAGGTCCTCTGTTGCCTGTTCCGGTGTAATGCCGTAGATATAGCAGTACCGGAAGCCGTGGTAGGTAAAGGGTGGGATAAATTCCTCAATGCCTTCTCCGGAGCAGATATACACATCCTTCTGGCAACAGCCATCCGGAAGGGTGTTCATATTAAGATTGTCTAAAAACCCTTCATAGCGGCACTCGCAGAACTGCATTTGAATTTTTTGCCCTTTTTTGCCTTTGATTTTCAGGCAGGGAACACCGGCGCAGTTCTCACCGAAATCATAAATATAACCGCCAAAACGAGGGGTTATTCCCATAATGGTTTCCCCGGAATAAATATTCAGACCGGGTCGCACATGGTAAGCGTGCATCGAGCCGGGAAAAAATTTAACCGGCTTAATTCGTCTGGTTTCATCCACGCTTTCGCAGGTAGTCAGCTTTTTCGATGAGTGAGAATAATCGCAAGCCTGCGGCTTGTTCCAGCCCACATCATCGTAGCCCGGGAGATACCACGCTTTTTCATAAAGGGTCATATCGCAGTAGCAGCCGCAGCGGTAATCATCAAAGAGAATATGCGACCGGTTCCATACCATATCGCAAGCCTCAAAGCTGGTGTTACCCCAAACGCATTTCAGCGCAAAAGCAGGTGCTGCGTGGTTGCGCTTGCTATGACCCCACAGGGCGCCGCCAATGGGATTTGCGTGACCGTTGCCCAGAATGACGCAAAGAACGTTTTCTCCCACGTTCAGCTTGCCACTTAAATCATAGTGATTGTAGAAAACAACGTCGTCCGGATTGGCAATATAGGGCATCAGGTAGCCGGCTGTAATTTTTTCGCCGTTTAAAAACAAATCGTAAAAACCGGTACAACCAACGGTAAGAGTGGCAGCATCCGCCAAATCGGCAAAAAAACTTTTTCTGAAAATTGGCGCAGGCACGGGGTTCTCAAAAGTGGCGGCTTCGTTTGACGCACATACAAATTTGGTTGGCAGCATTTGCGTTTCCTCCGTAATTATATAAAATGGATAACCAAGGGGAATACAATAACGGTGACGATACCGGCGATGGCCAGGGAAAGACTGCTGACTGCCCCCTGAAGCTCGCCTAATTCATTTGCCCGGGTGGTGCCTACTACGTGGGAGGCGGTTCCCAGGGCAACGCCCTGAGCAATGGGCTCGGTGAGCCTGAAAAGTTTACATAACATAGAACCGGCGAGGTTGCCCAGATTGCCGGTGATGATGATTGCCGCGGTGGTCAGGGAGCCATAACCACCGGATTGCTCAGACAAAACCATACCGATTGCGGTGGTGATGGATTTGGGGAGCAGGGAGATGGTCAGGGCATCGTCCAAGCTGAGCAGTTTACATAACGCAAAAATAAACACCAGGCTTGTGACCGTGCCAGCCAGAATTCCGGTCAAAATAGCAGGCAGGTGCTTTTTCAGAATCTTTATTTGCTTATAAAGGGGCAACGCCAGGCAAACGGTAGCCGGGGTCAGCAGCCAGGAGATACCGGAAGCACCTGTCTGGTACACCTGCAAATCGATACCGCACAGCAGGATTACCCCGATTGTCAGCACAACAGCAATCAAAATGGGGTTTAAAAGAGGCGATTTCCACTTCTTTTGGCACCACAAGCCAATTTGGTATGTGCCAAAGGTCAGCGCCAAGGGAAACAGGGACAGCCCTTCCAGAAACTCAGCCATTTTTCTTGTCCCCCTTTTTCAAAAATGCCTGGGTCACAAGACCAGATACACCGAACACAACGAAGGTGGAGCTGACCACAATGATACAAATAGGCACCAGCGCAGGAGCAATCAGCCCGTAATAGGACAAAATGTTTACCGCCGGCGCTACAAATAAAATGCCCATACCGGAAATGAGAAAGGTTGCGGTTTCTGAGATGTCAGTTTCCTTGACAGCTCCTATAAACAGGGATAAAAACAGCAGCACAAAACCGTAAATTGCCGCAGGAACCGGCAGGGGTATCACCTTTGCCAGCAGCTCTCCCAGAAAGGAAAAGAGCAAAATTATCAGGACTTGTTTTATGTATTTCAAAAATAACGCCCCCAGGAAATTATTGTACTGATTATAGCACAAAAATTTCCTGGGGACAACTGTTTACAGATATTTCTGGAAGAAATACATCACGTCCAGCATTTGGTAGGCAGGACCGGAGTGGGGAGAGTAGGGATAGTAGCGAATTTCCTTTTCGCAGTTTAGCGCCTTGTAGGCGGAGTAGGTGAACTGGGGCAGACAAACCTTGTCGTCCATGGTCAGCCCTACAAAGGTAGGAACCGTAATGTCCGGAGCGTGGTTCAGTCCGTCAAAATAGCGCACGTTGTCCCAAATCAGCTCCAGATGCTCCGGGTGGCGGAAAATGTAGTCGGTAATTCTGCCAATGACACCGCTGCGGTTTTCCATCCGGTTGTGAATGCAGGTATAGGAGGGGCAGTGCACATCCGCAGCCTTGACCCGCTTATTCAGCGCCGCTGTGACCAGCGCCATACCGCCGCCTTGGCTGCCGCCGGAAACACCGATACGCTCCGGGTCTACTTCTTCCAACAGGGCAGCGACTTCCACAGCCCGGTAGGCATCCAGATAGACGTTGCCCAGATAATACTCGTTTTTGTCCAGAATACCGGACTGCATACCGTGGTTATAGTCACCACCGGAGTGGTAAACGCCGTTATCCACGGTTTCGCCACCCTGTCCCCGGACGTCAATCATCAAACAGCACATACCGGCGCCCACAATGGTCCAGGCAATTCCCTTTTGACCGCTGCCGCCGTGGAAACGAACAATGCAGGGCTTCTTGCCGGGGATATTCTTCGGCACCTGGAGCCAGGCTACAACCTCGGTATCGTCTGCGGCATTATATCGGATTTCGTACAAATCCAAAAGGCAGTAGGGAGTTTTGACCTCCTTGCGGGTGTAGGCGATGGGTTTGTCCTGGGAGCGCTTTACCATTTGCGCCCAGAATTCGTGAAAATCCGCCGGTACGTTGGGTTTGATTACAGCTTTTTCGTATTTTTCAATATGCATATCATAATAGGACATAGAAAACATCTCCTTTTTCTTTGGAATTAGCTTATCATAACGGCGCAGAAATTGCAACGCACTTATCAAAAAGCGGATAAAATGCAATGGCATTTATGCTATTTGCAAGAAAAACTCCCGAAGAACTCTTCGGGAGTTTTGGGTTATTTTGCGTATTCCACAGCCTTGGTTTCCCGAATGACGTTGACCTTAATCTGTCCGGGATATTCCAGCTCAGATTCGATTTGCTTGGCAATGTCACGGGCGAGAATAATCATATTATCCTCAGTAACCTCCTCGGGCTTGACCATAATCCGCACCTCACGACCTGCCTGAATGGCGAAGGCCTTTTCAACACCGGGGTAAGAGCCGGTAAGCTCCTCCAGCTTCTGCAGACGGCGGATGTAGTTTTCCACATTCTCACGGCGGGCGCCGGGACGGGCAGCGGAGACGGCATCGGCGGCCTGCACCAGAACGGCAATAATGGTCTTAGGCTCCACGTCACCGTGGTGCGCCTCAATGGCATTGACAATAACAGGATTTTCCTTGTACTTCCGTGCCAAATCTGCACCCAGCTGTACGTGGCTGCCTTCCACCTCGTGGTCAATGGATTTGCCCAGGTCATGCAGCAGACCTGCACGCTTTGCCAGGGTTACGTCCACACCCAACTCTGCGGCCATCAGACCGGCAATGTGGGCAACCTCCATAGAGTGGTTCAGCACGTTCTGACCGTAAGAGGTACGGTATTTCTGGCGACCCAGCACCTTCACAAGCTCCGGGTTCAGGCCGTGAACACCGGTCTCGAAGCAGGCACGCTCGCCTTCCTCACGAATGGTGCGGTCCACATCCTTGCGGGCCTTTTCCACGCAGTCCTCAATGCGGGTGGGGTGAATTCTGCCGTCACCGATGAGCTTTTCCAAAGCCAGCCGGGCAATTTCCCGGCGGACAGGGTCAAAGCTGGAAACGGTAATGGCTTCCGGAGTGTCGTCGATAATCAGGTCCACACCGGTGATGGTCTCCAGAGTGCGGATGTTCCGACCCTCACGACCGATAATCCGACCCTTCATTTCATCATTGGGCAGCGGTACCACAGAAACGGTTGCCTCCGCAGCGTGGTCGGCGGCGCAGCGCTGGATGGCAATGGAGATAACCTCCCGTGCCTTCTCGTCAGCTTCGTCCTTCATTTGCTGCTCAATTTCCTTGATTTTCATTGCGGTTTCGTGGCGGATATCCTCCTCCACAGTCTTCAGAAGGAACTGCTTTGCCTGCTCCTGACTCAGACCGGAAATCTGCTCCAGGGTAGCCAAATGTGCCTTCTTCACAGCCTCGGCTTCCTCCTTGGCGGCGGCCACTTCTGCCATACGGCGGGCCAGCTCCTCTTCCTTCTTTTCAAAGGTTTCAGACTTCTTATCCAGGGTTTCTTCCTTTTGCTGCAGACGACGCTCCTGCTTTGTCAGCTCAGCGCGACGTTCTTTTACTTCTTTTTCGTACTCTGTGCGGGATTTATGGATTTCATCCTTGGCTTCCAGAAGCATTTCCTTCTTGCGGCTTTCACCGCTGCGGATAGCTTCGTTAATCAGCCGGGTGGCTTCCTGCTCTGCGTTGCCGATTTCCCGTTCAGCAAAGCGCTTGCGCATAGCACTGCCAACGACAATGCCGATCACAAGACCAACAACGGCACCAAGGACAATAAAAATAATGTCCATCATTTCCATAAATGTTCAGCACACCTCCTTGTTTAGAATAGGCAAAACACAGAGGTGAGCGCAACAGCCTCAGGTGTTCAATTGTAAAATGTTACACAAATAAACGCCCTCAGGCGATAAACGCAAACCTCGGCTCCTGCCGGGTTATAAAATGAAACATGCCACATTCGGCAATGTACACTATACCAAATCTATTTTACTCATCCCGGACAGGAAAGTCAAGGAAAATCGCAGAAAAAGATTACGTAAACAAGATTTCGCATTGACAGAAAATTTCTACCGTGCTAAAATAGCGTCAATATGAAAGAAGGAGGGCGTGCAATGAAGCGTATTCGTAACTTCATCTGGGATTTCGACGGAACGCTGTTTGACACCTATCCTCTCATCATTGAGAATTTGCGGAAGGCGTTGCAGGAATATGACTGCGATTGCGACCCCACAGAGGCTATGCGCTTGATGCTGGACAATATCGCTGCTGCCCGCAACTATTATGCGAGCAAATACGGTCTGGACCCGGAGCAGCTGCTGGAAGCATACAACCGCCATCATCAAAAGGTGATTGCCGCTTTGCAGGCAAAGCCTATTGCTGGGGTGCAGGCGGTGCTGGAGCATATTCGAGCCACCGGGCGGCGCAGTTATATTTTCACCCACCGGAAATATGATGAAACCGTAGCGTTTTTGAAAAAATACGGGCTCGAGGGTTATTTTCAGGAAATTGTTGGGCAGGATACGGCGCACTTTGCCTGGAAGCCTGCTCCGGATGCATTGCTGTACTTAATGGAAAAATATAAAATGAAGCCGGAGGAAACGGTGATGGTGGGAGACCGGGACTGCGATTTGGGCAGCGCCCGCAATGCAGGCATTCTGACGGCGCACCTGGTATGCGCAGTTGCACCGGAAACCCTGGACTGCAACTGGCGGCTGAAGGATTTTGACCAAATGCTTTCGATTTTGTGAGTAATTCAATAAATGCGGGCGTGGCCACGTTGCTCCGCGCTGCCGGTGGCAGAAGAAGCGGAGAAAAAGTGTGTGCCGCGGTCGGCAGGAAACAAGCCTGCAAGGACAGGCGCAGTTTCTGCCGGGTACCGCAAACGGGGGAATTGGCAGACACGCAGGTTCCTATATAGGTAATTTTTATAATATTTGCAAAATGCGGGCGTGGTGGAATTGGCAGACACGTTGGATTTAGGTTCCAATGGGTAACCGTGCAGGTTCAAGTCCTGTCGCCCGTACCAGAAAAAGCACGCGACCGCGTGCTTTTTCAGCTATATTCGCCTCACGGCGAGTTATATTGGCTACGCCAGTGATATTTGCTTCGCAAGTGATATGCCTGCGGGCGTTAGGGGCGAATATAATATCACTGAAACCGCAGGTTTCAATATCACATTTTGCATAGCAAAATATATCACTCCGTTGAAGACGGAATATCACTAAAAATAGAGATAAACACGATTTATAGATTGCAAAAGTCATTGATATCTCTAACCCTTTAACCAAATCCTATAACCCAACCCGTACCAAAGCCCTAAAGGCAACTGCCTTTGGGGCTTTACTTATTACCTCTTATCTTCACTTTTCACTAAAAACGCATTCCGGATTTTTGGAAGCAATAAGTAATAGTGAATAGTGAAGAAGTTGTGGTATCCGCTTCGCGGATGATTGAAATATCTAGTTTTCAAAAGGGAATGCAGTAGTGACATATCTATAAATTTTAAGCATCGCATATTTCAGCGATGCTTAATTTATTATCTTCCTTATTGTCTTGCTACCGCGGTCACGATACCGGATTTTTGGGGGAAAGCGGGATCGCTACGGGTCATAAACAGCAATCTGCAAGCTGCTCCTTCCGGGTGATTCCGTCCGGCTTCCCATGCTTCCACAGTCTTGACCGACACACCCATATATTTGGCAAACATGATCTGTGTTAGCCCTGTGCTATTTCGAATCGAACGAATCTCGTCAGGCTTAAAGGTTTCAACAGGTTCAACTGTCAAAATGGTGGTTCTTGCCTTCAAATTACCTTTTTCATATTCGATTGCCTGACCAAGGCCGGTTTTGATATCATCAAAAAGGCTCATATTGCACCCTCCTTACTTTGCGTTCTCTTTTAGCAGCTCCTCAAGTGCGTGAATCATTTGCTTGATTTCGTTTCTTTCTGCGTCAGTCAGATTGTCTTTCTCATTCTTAGGATATGCGGTTATCAGGAAAATTTTCTCGTAAACCTCAAAATCGACATAAATCACACGAACGCTGCCGCTTTTGCCTCTTTGCTCGAAAGCAAACCGCATTTTCCGCACACCGCCGGTTCCACGCATAACCGCACCGATTTTAGGGTCTGACAGCAGTTCCTCCTGCAAACGTTTTAAGTCATCATCGTTCAGTCCCATATCTTTCCATCTGGAACGGAAAATTGGCAATTCCACAAATAGTCTTGTCATTCTGGTTCTCCTATTTCTCTTTTGTACTCACATTATACCCTATTAAATAGGGTGTGTCAAGGTTTTTGTCATACGAGTTGCATTAAAAATCAAAAATGTACTGTTTGTCAACAGCAAAAGCCATTGGTATTACTCACTTTTTGCTTAAATCCTATAAAACAACTCGCACCAAAAATCGGCAATTCTCGACAGAGGATTGCCGATTTTACTTATTCACTTTTTACTATTCACTCGTCACTATAGATTACTTACTATATGGTTCTATCTAAATCACAAATGACATCTCCTTCCGTCTAGTGCCCCTCTTGACAAAGCCCCGAAAATATGTACAATTATATTAGAACAAAAGTTCTAATATAAGAAGGGAGTGATTTGATATGAATCAAGAATTTTTAGATGCATCAAGGAATCCGTACAGATTTCACAACAGAAATGGGTTAAATGGCAACACGAGATGATCGGCATTATTCACTGCGGCTCATGTCTTGCGTTACATGATTGTTGGTTTGTATTTGGCAACGAACCCATTGCACCGCTACACGAGAAATGCCATTGTACGACAGTAGCAATCCCTACATCACAGGTAAAAAGCCGGGCAAAGGCAACCAGCGATTATAGTAAGTATGATCCATACCTATTTAATACATGGGGTATTCATCTGCACGGAAAGGATAAGCTGTTTGAAAGCTGGGGATATAGCGTAGAGGATGCGCACTGGTTACAAGAAGAAATCGAACGACAAGGTCGTATCAATTATCTTTCTGGCAACTACACTCTTGGAAAACTAAATTTGTTCGGGCAAAGACTAAACATCCGTGTTGAAATACCAAGGAAAGACGGTCAGGGTGTCGTTTCGTTTATTACTGGATGGACCGCACGCCCTCACGGAGAAATAAAACTAAACACACCATACGGAGGTGCTTAAGATGAAAGAATTAGATTGTGTAGAAGTGGTCGTTGAAAAAAAGCGATATGCTGATGAAGGTATCTATAAAGGTATGCAGGGTTGGATTTGCGACGAAAGAATAATTGAGGGGCGTCGACTGGTAAATTTCCCTCAACATGGAGAGAAAGAAGATATCGCAACGCTTGATATTTTGGAATCAGATCTAAAGAAAATCCCCATCATGGATGCCTGTGTAAATGAAAGAATCCGTGCTCAGCATGAGGCGAAATAAGACTGATTCATTGCAGCCAGGATGCAAAAAATCACAGTAATATCGAGATAAGTCCCGTTTGTCGATTGTGAAAACCGTTGGTATTACTCATTTTTTGCTTAAATCCTATAACCCAACCCGTGCCAAAGCACAAAAGCACCCCCAAGGGCGACGCCCCGTAACGCAGCATGGCGCAAATTTATGCCTTTTCCAGGCGATGTTGCGCTACGGAACGTCGCCCAAGGGGTGCTTTTGTTGTATCCGGGAAAGAACAGGATTTGTTTTTCATGGGGGGTATTTTGACAAAAAATGTTTCAGCAAGCCATATTTTGTTGATTTATCCGATGTGGTTCATTATAATAAAAGCACCAAGCATAATGGAAACAACGTCTGTGAATGCGACAAAAAGACTGGGGCGAAACGGTAACCGGTTTCGGGAAGTGACAGTTTTCCTGCTGCATATTGTTCACAGAAATTTGGCCAGGAGCACGACTTATGGAATACAATGTTTTGATGAATTTGGTATCGGAAATCGGTTCCCGTTTGGCGATGGCAGGGGCAGAGACTTATCGGGTAGAGGAGAGCGTTATCCGAATCCTCTGCGCCTATGGGCTCACGGCTAAGGTTTACTCCGTGCCGAACAGCTTGATTATTACGATTCTGGTTCCGGACGGACTTCCCATTACCCAGCTTTGCCGGGTGGACAGCCACGGAAATGATTTGGATGCGGTAGAACAGTATAGCAACCTCAGCCGCCGGATTTGCGCGGAAGTTCCCCCGCCTCAGCTGGCGCTGCAATGGCTGCAGCATACCGAAAAAGCCCGCAGGCACTATAACCTTCCCATGACCTTGCTGGGGCATATGTTGGTAGCTAGCGGTTTTTGCATTTTCTTTGGCGGCAGCCTGAAGGATTGCCTGTGCGCCGGCCTGTGCGGACTGCTGTTAGGTCTTGTGACCCATTATCTGGATAAGGTGAAGACCAATACTTTCTTCCAGAAAATTGCGGCAGCCTTTATAATGGCCTTCTGCGCCTACACCCTTGATATGCTGGGCATTGCGGACAATGTAGACACTGCGGTCATCGGCACGCTGATGCTTTTGGTGCCGGGTTTGTTGTTCACAAATGCCCTTCGGGATATTATCTTTGGGGATACCAATTCCGGTATCAACCGGATTGTTGAAGTGCTGTTGATTGCTGCAGCGGTTGCGCTGGGTACTGCCGCTGCCTGGAACTTGAGCACTTCTCTTTGGGGGCACCTTGCTGTCACACCGCCCCTGTCCCACGGTCCGCTACTTACCTGCCTTATAAGCTTTGTGGCCTGTGCGGGCTTTGTGCTTGTATTCAACATTCACGGCTACGGTAACCTCCTGTGTGCGCTGGGAGGCAGCATCACCTGGGGAACCTATTGCATTGCGGCATACTTTGGCTGCGGGGACCTTTTGTGCTATTTCATTGCCACCATCATAGCAGCAATTTTCGCAGAGGTGATGGCCCGGGTGCGTAAATACCCTGCCATCTCCTATCTTATCATCTCCCTGCTTCCGTTGATACCAGGCGCCGGCATTTACCATACGGCGCAGCAAGCTGTGCAGGGCAATGTGGATGGGTTCATCTCCTACGGTGCCCAGACCCTGGCCATTGCCGGTGCGATGGCGGTTGGAATTCTATTGGTTAGCACCGTTGTGCGAATCGTACAGGCACGGCGCAGCGTTAGAAAGTGTCTTCCGGGAAAAGAACGGGATCGAGTATAAATTTTATGGGTGGTCAATATGTTTTTTGTAACCAATGATAACATACCGGAGGGCGTGGGCTTTCGGGCTTATGGGCTGACCCATCTTCTTTGGCTTTTGGCTGGGCTGCTTTTATGGGTTGGGGGCTGCGTTTTCTACCGGAGGCTTTCTGCCCGCAAGCAGAAAATGACCCTGAGAATTCTGGGCGCTTATATTTTCCTGCAGGAAATGGTGAAAAATCTGGTGCTTATCTGCCTGGGGGAATTTGGCTGGGGCAGTCTGCCATTTCACCTTTGCGGCATCAATATTTTGCTGATTGCCTTTGATGCGGTAAAGCAAACAAAAGTGGTGCGGAGCTTTTTGTATTATTTTGCCATTCCCGGCGCAGCGCTGGCGCTGCTTTTCCCCAACTGGACGGAAATGCCGGTTTGGAATTTCTTCCATATTCACAGCTTCACCATCCATATTTTACTGGTGCTGTATCCTTTGCTGCTGGTGACCACCAATCAGGTGTCCACAGACCTGAAATCTGCCCTCAAGGGAGTTGGTCTGCTTGTGGCAATGGCCATTCCGGTGTATTTTTTGAATTTGCTTTGGGATACCAATTTTATGTTTTTGATGGAGCCGGATTCCGGCAATCCTCTGGAGCTGTTTCAGCAGCTGCTGGGGTCTCATCTCTGGGGCTTCCCTATTCTTCTGCCGGTTGTGATTTTGATGATGTATATTCCTGTGCGCATATTTAAGAGCCGAAAAACCAGACAAATCGCATATGAAAAATAAAAAAATGGTAGACACGAAAGTGCCTACCATTTTTTGCTTAATAAACGTCCTTCAGGACGATGGTTTTGACCTTGGTCATTTCGTGGAGGGTGTACATAGTGCCCTCGGAGCCCACGCCGGACATTTTGTGTCCGTTGAAGGGCTGCTGGGTCAGCCGGTAGTTGCCGTTGCCGCCCACCACACAGGCGCCGGCATCCACCTTCAGGGCAAATGCCATTGCCTTTTTCATATCCTTGGTCAGGATACCGGAGGACAGACCGTAGCAGGAGTTGTTGGAAATTTCAATGGCCTCCTCCAATGTGTCAAAGCCGATGATGGGGAAGGCGGGTCCGAAGATTTCCTCGTTGGTGGCAACGTCGCTGTCCTTGGGTACGTTGTTGATAACCGCCGGTGTGACGAAGCAGCCGTTGCGGGTACCGCCGTAAACCAGCTGGCCGCCCTGTTCCACAATGTGCTGGACTTGCTCCACAATATGGATAGCAGCCTTTTCGTTGATAACCGGGCCGATTTGCACGGTTTCGTCCAGGGGGTCACCCAGCTTCATTGCAGACAGCGCCTTTGCCAGCGCCTCGGCAAATTGGTCTTTTATGGTGTTCTGCACCAAAAAACGCTTGCTGGAGCAGCAAATCTGACCGGCATTGGCAATTCTGCCACCCAGCGCCTGCTTTACAGCCTCGTCAATGTCGGTGTCGTCGAAAATCACCAGCGGGTCATTGCCGCCCAGCTCCAGACAATAGGGCTTGAGCTGCTTGGCGCAGATGCCGGCAATGTGCAGACCTACCTGGGTGCTGCCGGTGAGGGTAACGGCATTGACCCGGGGGTCTTCAGCCAGCGCGTTGCCCACCAAGGCACCGCCGCCGGTAATGCACTGGGCGGTATTGCCGGGGACACCGGCCTCCAGCAAAAGCTGGGTCATCATCATCGTTGCGCCGGGGGTGTCGGAGGCGGGCTTGAGGATGATGCTGTTGCCGGCGCACAGGGCAGCGGCAGACTTGTGAGAGAACAAAACACCGGGGAAGTTGAAGGCACAGATACATGCCACAACACCCAGGGGCTCAAATACCGTAAAGCACACGTCGCCCACACCTCTGGGCTCGGGGCTTAAGGGGATGGACTTGCCGTACATGGTCCGGGCTTCTGCCATATACAGACGGAAAGCATCCTTCACACGGGAAACCTCACCCCGGGCCTGGCCGATGGGCTTGCCGCCTTCCTGGGCCATTTTCCGGGCGATGGCTTCCTCGTTCTGCTCTGCCAGCTGCACGAACTTTTCCAGAATTTCCATCCGCTTGTGGAAGGGCATTGCTGCCCACTCCTTTTGTCCCTCCACTGCGTTGGAAATGGCAGTTTCCACGTCTTGAGCAGTGGCATAGGGAACGGTTTCAATGACCTCGCCGGTGGCGGGGTTTATGTTGTTGTAGGTTTTGCCGTCGGAGGCATCTACCAGCTTGCCGCCAATAAGCATTTTCATAGTGGTATCCTCCTTACACACAAACGCTCAGGTCAAGCCCTGCCATCTGTGCCAGGGCTTCTGCTGCTGCCTGCATTTCGTCAGTCAGCTTCAGACCGTTCTGTACGGCATTGTCGTAGGCAATCCAGTTGGGCTCGCCGGGGTAGAAAATCTTGTCGGAGCCCAGAGCCTTGGGTGCGCCGGTGATTTCCTGGGTGTAGGCTTCCAGACGCTCAGCAAACTGGGTGGGGTCCATCATCTTCTTCAGGTCGATAACCAGCATGGTATGTCCCAGACCGGAATGAGAATCCGGTGCGCCGAACAGCCAGCTGCCGATATTGAAGGTACCGCCGGAGAGAACGGTGGTCAGGGTCTCCACGAAGAATGCCAGACAGTAGCCCTTGTGGGCGGACATGGGGCACATAGAGAAGTTGTTGCCCTGGGGGTTGTTGGTGGGCAGACCGTCCTGGTCAACCACCCAGCCGTCGGGAACGCTCTTGCCCTCTTTCTGGTACTGCACCACCTTCAGCTTGGCAACCTCGCTCAATGCGATATCCATAAAAATGGGGTGCTGACCCTCCCGGGGCAATGCGTAGGAAATGGGGGCATTGCCGATAATGTTGCCCTTGCCGCCGGGCACGCACATCAGCTTTACGGTGTTACTCATGGCAATGGCCAAAAAGCCCTTTTCCGCAGCATACACAGAGTAGCAGCTGCAGGCGCCGCAGTGACCGCTGTCGGAAATGGTGACCAGCGCCATACCGGACTGCTCCGCCTTTGCCATAGCCATATCCATAGCGTAGCGACCGTTGTACATACCAAAGCCGTTGTTGCCGTTCAGCCGTGCCCAGGTGGGACCCTCGGTAATCACGTCGGGGGTAGCATTGCCGTCCAGACCGCCGGCTTTCATCTTGTTTACGTACTTGGGCAGGTTCACAGAACCGTGGGTGGAAATGCCCATCATATCGGAACGGACAGCGCAGTCTGCCACAGCCTCGGCAGCCTCCGGCTTCAAGCCGCACTTGATAAGGGCTTCCCGGCAAAATGCCAGATATTTTTCAGCGTTTACGGTCATCATAATACGCTCACCACGCCTTCCTTCTCGAACAGCTCCTCACAGATAGCCATCTGCTTGTGGATTTTCTCCACTTCCGCAGGAGAAACACCGTCCTGGGGCTGCATCACCCGTGCGTCGCACAGACCCAGCCGGGAAGCGGCATACTTAACCGCAGCGGTACCGTTCTTGGCGCTGGCATAAACCTTGCCTGCGGCGCCGATGAGGGTGTTGAACTTCCGCATCAGCTTCACATCGCCGGAAACAGTTGCCTCGTAAGCGGCGGAGAAAACTCTGGGGTAAACGGAAGCCATACCGGGGACACAGCCGTCACAGCCCAGCAGGGCAGAGCCCATATACTGCACAGGGGTACCGGACAAAATGGAGAAATCATCCCGATCGGACAGGGCGCCCAGAACCTTGACGGTGTCGCCGTAAGCGCCGGCGCTGTCCTTGTAAGCCTTCACAGCGTCAATATCTGCCAGACGGACAACGGTTTCCGGGTTAATCTTTTCCACAACGAAGGTGGGAATGTTGTAGGCGACCAGATCAATGTCGGTGGCATTGGCAACTGCCTCAAACAGACGGACAATCTCGTCCTGAGAGGTGTGGCGGTCATAGAACACCGGGGTGATAACGGCGGCGTCGCAGCCCACGTCGGCAATGCGCTTGATGTTTTCAATGACCCGGCGGGTACTGGTGTCCATCACACCGGCAAACACCTTTGCCTGACCCTTGCACTCGTCGGCGGCAATGCGGATTGCCCGGTCACGCTGCTCCTGGGTCAGCGCCATGGTCTCGCCCATAGTGCCGCAGGGGAAAATGCCCTGCACACCGTTGTCGATGCAGTAACGGATGACACGGCGATAAGCCTGCTCATCCACGTCCTCGTTGGGCAGCACCGGTGTAATCACAGGTACGGTAATGCCGCTGTACTTCTTTTGCTTGAACATAATAAACACTCCTTTTTATATTATGAGAATATACTTGACCGCAAATGCGGAGGTGCTATAATAGAAGAAAAGGGGGTGCACAAATGGAGGATCGCTTTCAGGGGATGGTAATCCGCAGCATGTTCAAGGACCATTCCGTGGGAGGTAGCCGCACAATGAACGGTCGGAACTTCCACGGCTTCTTGATAAAGCTGCAGGGGGAAACAGAGTATTTTGACGGAGAAAGTATTTTGCTGCTGTCTCCGGGGGATATTCTGTTTGTGCCCCAATATGCCAGCTACGCAATCCGGGAGGTGACCCCGGGCTATTCCTGCGTGGTGAACTTTGACGGCTGTGCCGGCTGGGAGAAGATGCAAAAGCTTTCCGTTCCGGCGGGTGTGGATGCAGAGGCCTTTGCGGAAAAGCTGTATCGGCGCTGGCAAAAGGAGGACAGCATTTACGGCGTGCTGTCTCAGCTGTACGGGCTTTTGGACAAAGCTGCCGCCGCTGCCCGGACAAAGGAATACCTGTCCCCGGGGGAACGGCAGTTTTTACAGCCGGTTATGGATTATTTGAAAGAAAACCTGACAGACCCGGGGCTGCAGATTTCTGCTTTGGCAGGCAAAGCCGGTGTCAGCGAAACCTATCTGCGACGGATTTTTAAGAAGAAATACGGACTGTCCCCGGCAGGCTATATTACCCGGGAACGGATGCGTCAAGCCAAAAATCTCCTGGAAAGCGGAGAGGAAATGACCATACAGCAGGTGGCGCTGCAGGTAGGCTACCGGGACGCGCTGTACTTCAGCAGGACATTTCGAAAGCATTTCGGGGTCTCCCCTACGGAATATTACCGCCAATATATTCAAAACATCTTCTAAAATTGTACCGCAACTGGAAGAAAAGTCAATGCACCAGACGAAACATATGGACAAAACGAAACAAAAATTGTCCAGAGGTCATAGAAGCCCCAAATCGTCAAAACACAACGATATTGAAAGACAAGCTGCTGGTATTAAGTTGTCATAGAATTTTATAGCGCTAAAAAAGAGCTGGCAGTTGCCAGCTCCTTATTTTCCTGCTATACGGGCTTCAATGCGTGTCAGGGCATATGCCATAGCTTCATAGGTTTCCGGAGTAACCTTTCCCAGGAAGCTGTCGTCATAGGCCTTCATAGCCGGGGCAATCCGCACAACCCGCAAAGGCTGCTCCGCCTCTGCTACAGTGAAGATAGGGGTATAGGTGTAATTGGTAATCTGGGTCTGTCCGGTGGTGCCGCTTTTGGTGATTTCCAGCTCCAGAATGATGGAGTACTCCGAGCCTGCCTTTTGGGCATCGGAGAAGAAATCGCCCAGAGAATACGCAACAATTGTGCCGTTTTGGGGATTATAGTCAATTTTTTGCACGTAATGGGAGTGGGTACCCAAAATGGCGTCCACCCCTTTTTCCTGCAAGAGGGCGCAAATTTCCTGCTGGCTTTCGCTGATATTGTTGTTGTATTCGCTGCCCCAGTGGAGCATTGCCACAGTAATGTCCGGCTTTTCCTTGTTTACCGCATCCAAAATTTTGGTAATGCCCTCGGTATCCACCGCTTGATAGTCTGTGGAATAGTCGGTGTAGAGCAAATTGACGCAGCCGGCGTTGCCCTCCGGCAAAGCCATTCCGTCCATACCCTTGGTGAAGGCAACAAAGGCAATTTTAATGCCCTGAACCTCTTTCATAAGATAGCCTTTTTCCGCCCGGGCCTCTGCGGCGGAGGCATAAGCGCCCAGCGGCTCCAGACCGGCGCCTTTTAACGTGTGGATGGTCTTTGCCAGTCCGTCCATGCCTTTATAAATAGAATAGGAATTGGCAAGCTGGACGATGTCCACACCGGCAGCATCCAGCGCCTGCGCCAGCTCTGCCGGGGCAGAACGGTCAGCGCCATAGGGGGCGCCGTAAAAATTGCCCTCAAAATTCAATACACTGATATCCGCTTCCGACAAAACCGGAAGCACATCCATAAAGGCATTTGTATAGTCATAGGTGTTGCCGCCGGCGGCAACTACCTTTTCCGTCACGTTCAAATCACCGGCGGCAGCCAGACGGATTACCGTATCCGGCAGGGCGGTGGGGTCAGCGGTGGTTTGGGTGGGGGCTTCTGCGCCGGTGCGGGAGGAAATCAGGGCAACAGCCAGCGCCAAAACCAATACGGCCGCAACGGCAATTACCACAAAGCGGACAATGCGCTTCTGCTTTTTCTTCTGCCGCTGCTGCTGCCGCAGCTCCCGGCGTCTATGCAGTTCTTCCGGGTCAATGGCCATAGTACCCCTCCTTCCTGATGATAGCTATCTCTATTTTACACTATTTTATTCTCTTTGCCAAGTACTAAATCTGTGGTTGCAAGCATACGTGTTGGGGTGTATAATAACAAAAGGAGTGATAGTATGGGCTTTGAATTCGAACTGAAGTTCCGGACAACACCGGAAACCCTGGAAAAAATCCGGGAGGCTTACCCCGGCGGTCAGGTGATACAGATGGAAACTGCCTACTATGATACACCGCAGGGCTGCCTCTCTGCAAAAAAATATACCCTGCGCCGGCGGCGGGAAAACGGGGAAAGCGTATGCACCCTAAAAACCCCCGGGGCTGGACCGCTGCGGGGCGAATTTGAGACCCGGTGTGAGAAAATCGAAGACGCAATCCCGGAATTATGCAAACTAAGCGGAGCCGGGTTGCCCACAGCCGGACTGACAGAGGTTTGCGGCGCAAAATTTACCCGGTACGCAAAGGACGTGACCCTGCCCGGCGGCACTCTGGAGCTTGCTGCAGACAAAGGTGTGCTGACAGGCGGCGGAAAGGAACAGCCCTTCTGGGAAATTGAGGTGGAGCTGAAAAGCGGCAGCCGGGAAAGCGTTGTGGTATTTGCAAAGGCGCTTTCCGAAAAATATGCTTTGGAAGCGGAAGAAAGAAGCAAATTCAAACGAGCATTGGAGCTGGCAAAATATGGCAGATTTTGAAACATTATTTTCCAAATATGACAGGCTGTTTTTGTTTGATACAGAAACCACAGGGTTGGACTATGCCCGGGATGAAATTATTGAGTTTGCCGCAGTGGTGGTGGAAAATATAGGCGGCACAGCCACCATTGTGGAGGAATACGATGAGCTGATTACCCTGACGCCCGGAAATGTGGTGCCGCCCCAGATTGAAGCCCTCACCGGCATTACCACTGAGGATATCCGGCAAAGGGGCATTCCCAAGGGGCAGGTGTGTCAGGATATTGCCCGGATGCTGACGGAAAATACCCTGCTGCTGGCATACAATGCCCATTTTGATTTGAGCTTTTTGTATTACCTGTTGCTGCGAAACGGCGACCCCTGTATCCTCAAAGGCAAGGATAAGCTGGACCTGCTGACGGTGTATAAGGACCGGAAGCCCTACCCCCACAAGCTGTGCCATGCCATTGAAAGCTACGGTTTGTCCGGGCAGGTGGTAAACTCTCACCGGGCGGTGGATGATGTGGTGGCTACCGTGGCGGTGATGAAGGCAATGGAGCAGGAAAAACCGGACCTTGAACGTTATGTAAACCTGTTTGGCTATAATCCCAAATACGGCATCTCCGGAAAAGCCATTGGTTCCATTACGTATAAGCCCCAAAAATTCGACCCACCCCAGCCCTTATACATAGAATAAAAATAGTTTTCTCGACAAGCGGGCAGAGGGTCAAGAAAGCCCCAAAGACAAGCAAACGGTCGGCGTAGGCGTACATAGGTACGTTAGTCCGACCGTTTGCGCAGTAAGTCAAAACACCTTGCGACAGCAAGCTTTTTACCCCTCATCCGTCAAAAATCAAATAGATTTTTGCCACCTTCTCCCCGGGGAGAAGGCTTTTTTGCAACAAAATTTTGTGTTTTGATGGTTTGGGGATTTATTGATACTCTGAAAATCCCTCTTGACAGGAGGGGATTTTTATTGTATGGTAACTGTACTAATACAGTTCATACACTTCATACAGCAAGGAGGTTGCCTATGGTACATTTGGACTACCGGGACGCAAGACCTATTTATGCCCAGCTGATTTCCGGCTTTCAGGAGCAGATTGTATCCGGCATTTTGCAGCCGGGAGATAAGCTGCCCTCGGTGCGGGAGCTGGCAGGACAGCTGGCAATCAATCCCAACACCATTCAGCGGGCATATCGGGAGTTAGAGCACGACGGCTGGATTGCCACGGTGGCAGGCAAGGGCTGTTTTGTGTGCGATGTGCCCCAAAAGGAAGAAACGGAAGATTGGCTCGCCCAATTTGATAAAGCGGTGGCGGCACTGCTGAAAACCGGAATGACCCGGGAGGAGCTTATGAAACGATTGGAAAAAGGAGGAAATGAAAATGCTGGAAGTTTGTAATCTGACCAAAACCTTTGGTAGTTTTAAGGCGCTGGATGATTTGTCTATGACCGTTCCCAAGGGTGCGGTGTACGGCTTGGTGGGTCCTAATGGCGCAGGTAAGTCAACTGCCATCCGCCATATCACCGGCGTTTACCGCCCGGACTGCGGAACGGTGCGTATGGATGGGGTATCTGTGTATGAGGTGCCGTCCATTAAAAGAAGAATGGGCTACATTCCCGACGATATTTTCTTCTTCCCATCTGCAAGCATCGAGGATATGTGCGATTTTTACCGGGGCATTTACCCCCAGTTTGATATGGATTTGTATCACCGGCTGTTCGACGTGTTCCAGCTGCCGAAGAAATCCCCTATCCGCCGGTTTTCCAAGGGTATGCAAAAGCAGGCGGCATTTCACCTGAGCATTTGCACCCGTCCGGATATGCTGATTTTAGACGAGCCGGTGGACGGTCTGGACCCGGTGATGCGGCGGCAGGTGTGGAGCATTATTCTCTCCGAGGTTGCCCAGCGGGAGACCACGGTGCTGATTTCCTCCCATAACCTCCGGGAGCTGGAGGATATCTGCGACCACGTGGGTATTATGGACAAGGGCAAAATGCTGCTGGAGCGTTCCTTGGAGGATATGCAGGGCACCACCGTGAAGCTGCAAATCGTGGGTGAGGCTCCGGAAAACCTGGAGATTTTGCACGAAAGCAGCTCCGGCAGGCTGAAAACCCTGGTGGTCCGGGGCTCTGCGGAGGAGGTTGCCGCCAAGGTGCAGACCACAAGTCCTGCCTACTTTGATGTTTTGCCCCTGTCACTGGAGGAAATCTTCATTTACGAATTGGGCGGCGTGGACTACGAAGTGAAAAACATCGTCCTGTGAGAAAGGAGAAGGCTATGAAAGGAAAGTATTTCAGCGGAACGGTCCTGAAAAAGGACATTACCCGCTTTGCCCCCATTTGGGGTCTTTACACCGTGTTTATGCTCATATTCCTGTTCTTTTTGTGGGATGTGGACCGGAATGAATTTGCCACCAGCGCGCCCCAGATTATGGCGATGATGGGCGTATTGAATCTGGCATATGCCGGGATTGCCGCAATTATGCTTTTTGGTGACTTGTTCCAGAGCCGGATGTGCAATGCCCTCCACGCTATGCCTCTGCGCCGGGAAGGCTGGTTTTTGACCCACCTGACGGCAGGGTTGCTCTTTAGCGCAGCGCCGAACCTTTTGGGGGCGGTGCTGGCAGGTATGATGCTGGAAAGAATGGCATTTCTGGCATATGTGTGGCTGGCAATGGTGCTGCTGAGTTACGTGTTCTTTTTCGGCGTGGCGGCATTTAGCTGTATGTGCGCCGGTAACCGGCTGGGCGCAGTGGCGATTTATGCCATTATCAATTTTCTGGCGGTGGTGGTCACCTTCTTCGTGCAGGTGTTCTATGTGCCGTTGCTGTACGGTGTGGAGCTGGATATTTTCTCCTATTACAGCCTGAGCCCTGTGGTTGCCATTACCCAGAGCAGCTATGTGAATGTGGACTGGGTTAACCAGGAGGCGGTGTTCCGGGGATTCTACGGGAGCCATTGGCAGCATTTGTTTATTACCTTTGCCGTGGGTGTGGTATTTTTGGCGCTGGCGGTGCTGATTTACCGGAAACGGCAGCTGGAAAGCGCCGGAGATTTTGTGGCGGCAAAGCCTGCAGCGCCCATTTTCCTGGTGGTATTTTCCCTGTGCGCCGGGGCGGTGCTGTACCTGATTGCCGATGAGCTCGCCGGAAGCTCGGCAAAATATCTGTTTTTGATGCTGGGCATTGCCATCGGCTTCTTTACGGGACAAATGCTCCTGAACCGCCGGGTCAATGTGTTCAATAAGAAGGTGTTCCTGCAATTTGGTATTTTGACGGTCGCCTTTGCCTTCTCCTTAAGCATCACAGCGGCAGACCCCCTGGGTATTACCCGGTACGTGCCCAAAACGGAGGATGTGGCGGCGGTGTGGATTAGCCCCTATCCCTCCTGGAATTTCCGCAGCGGAGAAAATATTCTCACCCTGGATGAAGCGGAGGAAGTGGAGGAAATTACCCAGCTGCACCGGGAGATTGCATACAGCCGTCCGGCAGGAGAGAGTATGACGGTGAATATGAAATACTTCCTTACCTCCGGAAAGCAAGTGACCCGGCAGTATCAAATCGGCGCAGACACCACCTGGGGACAGACCCTGAAAACCTACTATAACACGCCGGAATGTGTTTTCGGCACTGAGGACACCTACAAAATGCTGGAAAACACCATTATGATTGAGGGCTGGCCCTATACCGATGAATATGGGCTTCCTTATGTATCTATGGTGCTGAAAAACAGCATACAGGAGGAGTACTATGGGGAACTGGATGATAAAGCTGGGCACAATGCGAAAGTGTTTGCTCTGCTGACGGATAACCGGTTCAACAAGGAGCCAATCATTATGGGGCTGGTAGATGCCATCAAAAAGGACTGCGCCGAGGGCAATATGGCGCAGGTTTGGGATTACCACCAGTTTGACCAGGAGGTCGGCTACCTGGCTTTTGAATACTACGACGAGTTTGGAGAGCTTGACCGGCGAACCATCAATATCTTTGCCAGCAGTACAAATACCATAGAATATTTGAAGAGCCTGCCGGCAATGAATATGGAGTCATGGGACAGCGAAACAGCAGAAGCCGAGCCCACAGAACCGGCGGAGCTTTAAAAAATGGGACTGCCATCGGCAGTCCCAAAATTTTTGTTGAAAAACCTGAGTGTTATGATATACTGGAAATATCTACACAAAAGGAGGTTTTTTTGTGGCAAATTGCAGTGGTTGTCCCTATCGTTGGCACGATAGTGATTGTGAGTATTGCTCCGCTAAGGGCGATGAAATTATCGACTCTAAAAGTTATTCCAAGGAAACCTGCGGTATCTACAAGGCGTATAAAGAAAGCCAGGGCTCCGGCAGTTCTTCCTCCTCCGGCAGTTCCTCTTCCTCCTCCAGCAGCTATTCTTCCTCCGGCAACGGCGGCTGTATCGGTTGTGCTGTAGTGATTGTGATCCTTGCGCTGATCCTGACGCTTATATCCACCGGCACGCTGTCCTTTGGTAAAACAAAGCCGAATAAAATTTCGACCACTGGCCAAACGGCTGTTGTTTATAACGTAGACGAAGCGGCCAATATGCGGGATAAGCCAGGCGGTGACAATAAGCTGATTACCTCCATTCCCAAGGGCGAAACTGTGGAAATTGTGGATAAAAGTGGTAAGTGGTGGCTGGTCAAATACGGCGAATATGAAGGCTACTGCAACTCCAAATATCTGGACATTCAGGATTGATAATTTACACCTGATGAAAAGAAACCGGCACATGGGGCGGCACGTCCCAGGTGTTTAATTCTTTTTCCATCCAGACGGTGCCGTACCAGGTGCCAAACTTAAAGCCGCAATTAGGCATTGTGGCGGTGTAGCGGTAACCCGCTGCCCGGTGAAAGGCAATGGAATCTTCATTGGCGGTGGTGATGATGGCATAGACCTTCTTATAGCCCTGCTGTTGCAAAAGCTGCTCCAGTTCCCTATACAGCTTTTTGCCGATACCTCTGCCCCGGGCTTCAGGGCAAAGGTAGATGGAGGCTTCTGCGCACCACTGATAGGCAGCTCTTTCAAAGGGCAAGCTGCCGTAAGCATAGCCCAGAACCGCACCGCCTTCTTCCCAAACCAGCCAGGGAAACCGGGTGGTAATTTCCAAAAATCTTTGGGTAAACACTTCGAGACTGGGAACCGCATATTCAAAGCTGATGGCGGTATTTTCCACATAGGGGGCATAAATTTCCAAAATCCGGGGCACATCCTGCTCCGTTGCCTGCCGAATGGACATACAATCACTCCCTCAAAACAGATAGCACCATTGTACGACAGTTTCTGTCTGCCGTCAACAGCGATATGGATATCTGGCAATACTATTCAGAATACCGGAGGAAAAGCGCAAATGCTGAAAAATTTTAATAAGTTCGGCGTGATGGTCGACTGCTCCCGCAATGGGGTGATGACCGTTGATGCGCTGAAAAAATTCATAACCATCCTTGGGAAAATGGGCTATAATCAGGTCCATTTGTATATGGAAGACACCTATGAGGTGGATGGAGACCCCCAGTTTGGCTATCTTCGGGGCAAATACACCAAGGAAGAATTAAAGGAGCTGGACGATTTTGCCTTTGCTTTGGGCATTGAGCTGGTGCCGAACATCCAGACCCTTGCCCATTTGAGCACCTATCTGCGCTGGCGCAGCGAGATTGTGGACACCAATGACATTATGTTGGTGGGGGATGACCGGGTTTATGACCTGATTGGACGGATGTTCCGGTCTTTGCGGGCGTGCTTCCGCACCAACACCCTCCACATCGGTATGGACGAAGCCCATATGCTGGGTAGGGGCAAATATTATGACCTCCACGGACCGGAAAACCGGTTTCAGATTTTGTGCACCCATTTGCAAAAGGTCTGTGCCCTTGCTACCCAATACGGCTTCCAGCCGATGATGTGGAGCGACATGTTCTACCGCATTGCCAACGGCGGTCGCTATTACGAAAGCGGCTCCAAATTCGACCCGTCAATTAAAGCACAAATCCCCGAAAATCTGACCCTTGTGTACTGGGATTATTTCAGCCATGACCGGAAGCGGTATGACCGGATGATTCGTGGTCACCGCCAGCTGAGCCAGCAGCTTGCCTTTGCCGGCGGCGCCTGGAGATGGTCCGGCTTTGCGCCCCACAACGACTTTGCCATCAAAGCGACAAAAGTGGCGCTTTCCGCTTGCATAAACGGCGGCATCCGGGAGGTTATTATGACTATGTGGGGAGATGACGGTGCCGAGTGCTCCTCCTTTGCGGTGCTGCCCACCCTGTGCTATGCCGCCTGTATCGCCCAGGGCATCACAAAAATGGCGGATATCCGTGCAAAGTTCCGGGAATGGGTCGGTCTGCGGTTTGAGGACTTTATGCTTTTGGACGCACCCAACCGTATTGAGCCGAGCAAGAAAGTAATCAATCCATGCAAATATATGCTGTATGCGGACTGCTTCCTGTCCATATTCCAAAATCTGGAGAAGGCGGAAGCTGCAAGGACCTATGCTGCCTTTGCCAGAAAGCTATCCTATGCTGCCAAGCGGGCAGGAGAATATGCCTATCTGTTTGAAACCATGGCAAAGCTTTGCAGCGTGCTGGAAATCAAGCAGGATATTTGCACAAGGACACGGAAAGCCTATGAAAGCGGTGACAAGCAGCAGTTGGATGCGGTTATCCGGGATTATAAGAAGATGATTAAGCGCACGGAGGCCTTTTACAATGCCTTCCGTGCCCAGTGGTATTCGGAAAACAAGCCCCATGGCTTTGATGTTCAGGATCTGCGTCTCGGCGGACTGCTCCAGCGGATGCGCACCTGCCGTGACCGGCTGGTGGCATACCGGAACGGCGCAGCTTCTTCTATTCCTGAGCTGGAGGAGGCTATCGTGCCTTTTGCGGAAAAGCATATGGTCTATAACAGCTGGCAGAAAACTGCCTCCGTAAATCCGGTGTGATTGCAAGGGAGTGTCGCAACAAATACGAAAACAGCACAAAATTTGCGCATTTTCGCAGATTTTGTGCTGTTTTTGCTTGGTGAGGTTAGAGGGTGATTTGGGAAAGAACTTCTTTGAGCTTGTTGGCACTGGTATGGAACTTTGCCACTTCCTCGTCGGAAAGCTTCGTGAGAATTTTGCCCCGGACACCGCTGCGGTCAACCAGGCAGTGGGCAGACAGGCAGACATCCTCGATGCCGTATTCTCCGTGCATCATGGTGGAAACGGTCAGGGCAGTTCCGGCATCGGAGAAAATACACTTACAGATGTGGCACACGGACATGGCAACCGCATAGAAGGTGGCGCCCTTGTTCTCGATAATCAAGCCGCCGGATTTTTTTACATACTGCTCAACCTCTTCGTAATCGCCGTTCCAGTCAATACGGTCCCGGTCCGGAGAGGTGTTTTTGTATTCATCCACATGGTTGTTGGCAATGGTTGCCAGAGACCAGGGCACAAAGGAGCTGTCGCCGTGCTCGCCGTACACGTGGGCGTGGACATTCTTGGGGCTGATGTGGAAGCGCTTTGCCAGCTCTGCCTGCAGGCGGCTGGTGTCCAGAATGGTACCGGAGCCGATGACCTGCCGTTCCGGCAGACCGGACAGCTTGGTGAAGGCATAGGTCAGGATGTCCACCGGGTTGGACACAATCACGTAAATGGCTTCCGGCGCCTGGGGCACCACGTTTTTAATCACGTCCTTGAGGATGTTGACGTTGGTCTGTGCCAAATCCAGGCGGGTCATACCCGGCTTTCTTGCCATACCGCAGGTGATGACCACAATGTCAGAATCCTGAGCATCCACATAGTCACCGGAGCGAACAATGGCGGGAGAATTGAAGGTTGCGCCCTGATATACGTCCAGTGCTTCGCCCTTAGCCTTTTTTTCGTTGATATCAATCAGGACGATTTCGGAAGCCACACCTTGAATCATCAAGTCGTTGGCAACGGTAGCGCCTACATTGCCGGCGCCGATAACACTGATTTTGCTCATATGCTACACGCTCCTATATTTCAGGTTTTATCAATAACAGTATATCGATAAAAAAATAATTTGTCAATCAAAAAAACGTTGAAAAGTATAATTTATCAGAATAAACAAAAACCCACAGGCAAAAGCCTGCGGGTTTTTATATTTTGATGTATTACAGGAACTTTTTGATTTCCTCGGAAGCGTTAGCAGGGTCATCGGAGACGGTGATGGTGATGTTCATCTTGTTTGCTTCAGCAAACTTGGCGCACCACAGCAGGAACTCCTCACCGGCGGCACGGTCGGTACCGATGGTTTTGTAGAGGTTATCGATGTACACATTGGTAATATCGAAGTTGCCGGCATGCAGACCGCTGAGCAGACCCTTCAGCATATCGGGGTTAGAGATGCCGTACTCCTGAGAATCCACCAAACGGACGCGGTAGTTTACGTCATAGGTCAGCTTCTTGCCGTATTCGATGCAAACCACATCGCCCTGGGCGCTGGCCACAGCCTCGTTGATGGCGTTAATCAGCTTCTTGGTTTTGCCTGAACCCTTCAGGCCCATAATAATTTGAATCATAGGAAATTCCTCCTTTGCTGTCCAGCTTGTTGCTGTACTATAATTTTAGCAGTTCTTGCGGGATTTTTCAACAACTATTTGTAAATATTTATTACTTTTTTATACTTCGTAGCCGGGCTTGCCCAAAAGCTGGAACATATTGCGCTTGTAGAACTCCACACCGGGCTGGTTGAAGGGGTTGACACCCAGCATATAAGCGGAAACGCCGCAGGCCAGCTCAAAGAAGTAGAACATCTCGCCCAGCTTCTGATTGTTCAGCTCGCCCATATCCATGGTAATCACAGGTACGCCGCCGTCCACGTGGGCAGCCAGAGTGCCAAGGAATGCCTTCTCGTCCACAAAGTCCAGCGTTTTTCCGGCCAGGTAGTTCAAGCCGTCCAGATTCTTGTAGTCGCTGTCAATTGTCAGCTTGTTCTGGGGAGCGTCGAAGCGAACCATCGTTTCAAAAATGTTTCGCTCGCCCTGCTGAATCATCTGTCCCAGAGAGTGCAGGTCGGGGGTGAATTCGGCGGTAACCGGGAAAATGCCCTTGCCGTCCTTGCCCTCGCTTTCGCCGAAGAGCTGCTGCCACCAGCCGCCCATCATCTTAAAGCCGGGCTCGAAGGATTCCAGAATTTCCAGACACTTGCCACGGCGGTACAGCAAATTCCGGGCAGCCACGTACAGCCACATGGGATTTTCAAAGGAACGCAGGTCGTAGGTCTTTTTGGCTTCTGCAGCGCCAGCCATAACCTCCATAGGGTCAATGCCGGCAACTGCCATAGGCAGAAGACCCACGGCGGTGAGCACGCTGTAACGTCCGCCTACGTTGGGGGGGATAACGAAGGTTTCCCAGCCCTCCTCGTCAGCCATCTGGCGCAAAGCGCCCTTGACCGGGTCGGTGATGGCATAGGTCCGGGCCTTGGCGCCCTCGGTGCCGTACTTGCGCTCCAAAAGCCAGCGCAGCGCCCGGGTGGCGATGGCAGGCTCGGTGGTGGTGCCGGATTTGGAGATGATGGCGATGGAGAAATCCTTACCCTCCAGAAGCCGCTGCAGCTCATTCCAGTGCCGGGTGGACAGGGTGTTGCCGGCATAGTAAATCTGGGGATTGCCCTTGCCCTTGCCGATGTTGTGGTTGGCGCCCTGCATCAGCTCAATGGCGGCACGGGGACCTAAGTAGCTGCCGCCGATGCCGATGACCACAAACACATCGGAATTTTCCCGGATGCGCTTGGCAGCGGCACGGATGCGGCGGATTTCGTCGGTTTCCTCTGTGACAGGCAGGTTCAGCCAGCCCAGAAAGTCGTTGCCCTCGCCGCTGCCGTCGGTCAGGGTCATATGGGCATCGAAAATTTCCTTTTCCGTAGCCAGCAGGTCAGGCAGGGACAGCTCGCCCCAAATGTTGGAAATGTCAACTTTAATCATATTTGTGAATCCTTTCTAATGGTTTGGGTATATGTTACCGCAAAACCGGCAGAAAGGCAAGAGAAGAAAGAAGAAATTTTTATAGCATTTTCAGACGGAACTATGTATAATGTAAGAAAGCGCACAGGAGGTATGTTATGAAATTTGGATTTGGTGTGGATTTGGGCGGTACCACGGTGAAAATCGCCTGGTTTGAGGAAACGGGAAAAATGCTGGACAAGTGGGAAATTCCCACAGTGACAGACAATGGGGGCAAGAGAATTTTGCCGGACATTGCCGCTTCCCTGCTTGCCTTTCTGAAAGAAAAAAACATCCCCAAGGAGGATGTTTTGGGTATCGGCATCGGTGTGCCCGGTCCGGTGCGCCCGGACGGTACCGTGAATAAGTGCATCAATCTGGGCTGGGGCGTATTTAATATGGAAGAAGCGCTGGAAAAGCTGACCGGCTTCCCGGTGAAGGCGGGCAATGACGCCACAGTGGCTGCCCTGGGCGAATGCTGGAAGGGTGGCGGCGCAGGCTGCCGGAATATGGTCTTTGCCACGCTGGGTACCGGCGTTGGCGGCGGCATTGTGGTAGACGGAGGGGTGATTCACGGCATCCACGGCGCCGGTGGCGAGATTGGACATATGGTGCTTAATCCCCGGGAAACGGAAAGCTGCAATTGCGGCAAAAGAGGCTGCGTGGAGCAGTACTGCTCTGCCACCGGCATTGTCCGGCTGGCAAAAAAATATTTGGAGGAAACCGGGTGCGTTTCCTCTCTGCAGGCTGTTCCGGAGCTTACCTGCAAGGCTGTGTTTGACGCAGCCAAGGACGGCGATGCCGCCGCAAAGGAAATTTTGGAGCAGGTATATGATTATATGGGCCAGTTTTTGGCAAATATTTGTAATGTGGTGGATCCGGAGGCGGTGGTGCTGGGCGGCGGTGTCAGCAAGGCCGGGCAGCCCCTTTTGGAGGGCGTGGAAAAGGCCTTCGGCAAGTATGTGTTCCACGCTGTGTCCCCGGTGAAATTCTCCCTGGCAACTCTGGGCAATGATGCCGGCGCTTACGGCGCCTTTAAACTGATTTTGGACAAGGAGTGATTGTGATGGATGTGCGCGCGCTTTTTAAACTGAGCTACGGTCTTTTTGTGCTGACGGCAAGGGAAAACGGTAAGGATAACGGCTGTATTATCAATACCGCTATGCAGATTACCGACGAGCCCAAGCAGCTTATTGTGGCGGTAAATAAGCAGAATTACACCCACGATATGATAAAAAATACCGGCGTTTTCAACCTCTCGGTGCTTTCTCAGGATGCGGTGTTCTGGATTTTCCAGCACTACGGCTTCCAGTCCGGACGGGATGTGGATAAATTTGCGAATTTGCCGGAGGCACGGACGGAAAACGGACTTCGGTATGCGGAGGGTTGTACCAATGCGGTCATCAGCGGCAAGGTGGTATCTACGGTGGATTGCATCACCCATACCCTGTTTGTGGCAGAGGTGACGGACGCAAAAATCCTCTCTGATGTACCCAGCGTCACCTATCAGTATTATTTTGACCACATTAAGCCAAAGCCCCAGCCTAAGGAAAAGAAAAGCTGGGTGTGTAAAATCTGCGGCTACGTCTATGAGGGCGAGGAGCTGCCGGCGGATTATATCTGTCCCTGGTGTAAACACGGCGCAGAGGCCTTTGAAGAACAGTAAGCACCAGAGTGCAGGAGAGCCCCAAATCGTCAAAACACAATAATATTATAGAGTGAATTGATCGTAATTAGAAAGTCATTGCTCGACGACGAAAGAACTCTCGGAGCAAAGCGACATAGAGTTCTTAGTGCACAGCTGGCAATCCGTTAGCCAAAACAGCTTGCTGCACAAGGTGTTTTGACTTGCTGCACAACTCGAACCTTACCGTACCTATGTACGCCGACAGGTTCGAGTTGCTTGTCTTTGGACCTCTCTTGCCCTCTGGCCAACATATCAAGAATATTTTCCGACAACGCATTTATTTGGGGATGGTGATGGTCAGGACGATTTGGCTTTCTGTTTCCCGGCGCTCGGAGATGGCAGGAATGCCGCACCGCTGAATGCGGCTTAGGGTCTGGGTGACGTTTTTCAGGAAAGCGCCGATGTCGGCTTTTGGGGCATCTTCCCGGCGGTCAGCCAGAAGGCTTTCTATGTACTGCTCGGTGCGGGAGACGCTCATATGGAGCTTGGAAACGGTGTCGATAGCCTTGAGCTTTTCGGGCTCCGTAGGCAGCTTTAAAAGTGCCCGGGCGTGGCGCTCTGTCAGGTTTTCCCGGCGCAGCGCCTCCAAAACCGGGGGGCTGTGGCGCAGAAGCCGCAGCTTGTTGGCAACACTGCTCTGGCTCTTGCCCAGAAGCTGCGCCGCCTGCTCCTGACTCATGGCGTATTCCTCCATCACCCGGCTGATTCCCCGGGCTTCCTCAATGAAGTCCAAATCCTGCCGCTGGAGATTTTCCACCAGGGCAGTAAGCCCGGATTCCTTTTCGTCCATTTGCATCACAATGCAGGGGATTTCTGTCAGTCCTGCCAGAATCCCTGCCCGTAGCCGCCGTTCCCCGGCAATCAGCTCATATCCGCCGACCACCCGGCGCACGGATAAGGGCTGCAAAATGCCGTGACGGCGGATACTTTCTGCCAGCTCGGACAGGGCTTCCTCCCGGAATACCTTCCGGGGCTGCTGGGGATTGGGGCGGAGCGCCTTTGGAGGCAGAAAAATCACCCGCCCCGTTTCCATATAGGTTTTCAGTTTTTGACATTGCATAGCCTGTCCTCCTCTCTGGCAACATTTTACAGAGAAATGTTCCAGAAAAACCACGAAAGGACAGGTCATTTTCTAAAAATTCCTCGACAATTGCTACCGATTTGTGGTACAATCACGGACAAAGGAGTGGGTTTTGTGGAAACAAGAAAATTATTTTATGAAGACAGTGCCTTAAAAAGCTTTACGGCGAAGGTGACACAGGTCCGGGAGGGCTGGGTGGCGCTGGACGCTACCGCCTTTTATCCTGAAGGGGGCGGTCAGCCCTATGATTTGGGAACCCTGGGGGAAACGGCTGTGCTGGAGGTGCAGGAAGAAGACGGCGTTATCTGGCACAAAACGGAAAAGCCTCTGACAGTTGGAGAAACAGTCCGGGGAGAAATTGATTGGCAGCGGCGGTTTGACCTGATGCAGCAGCATACTGCCGAGCACATTATTTCCGGCGTTGCCAACCGGCTTTACGGCTGCCACAATGTGGGCTTCCATATGGGCGCCGATGTCATTACGCTGGATTTTGATAAGGTGCTGCCGGAGGATGCGATGTCGAAAATAGAGCAGCTTGCCAATGAGGCGGTGTTTGCGAACATTCCGGTGCGGTGCTATGTGCCGGCAGAAGACGAATTGCCCGGTATTCCCTACCGCACCAAAAAGGCGCTGCCGTATCCGGTGCGGCTGGTGGAAATTCCCGGTTACGACACCTGCGCCTGCTGCGGTGTCCACACCAAAACCACCGGAGCGCTGGGGCTTATTAAATTGCTCAGCTGCGTAAAATTCCACCAGGGCGTGCGAATAGAAATGGTGGCAGGCTGGCGGGCATACCGGATGTTCTGTCAGGTATTTGACCAGAACCGGCAGGTCAGTCAGGCGTTTTCTGCAAAAATTCTGGAAACAGGAGAGGCTGCCCGCCGGATGAATGCAGCCCTGACCGCAGAGAAATTCCGAAGCACAAGTCTGGAACGGCAGCTGATGGAGGCGATTGCCCAAAGTTTTGCCGGACAGGAAAAAGCCATCTGCTTTACCAAAGAGCTGCCGGCACGTCCGCTGGCTGAGCAGCTTGCCGCCAAGGGCGCAAAGCTTGCGGCGGTGTTCCGGGGCAGTGACGGCGAGGGCTACAGCTTTGCCCTGATCAGCAAGACGGAAAACGTGGCGGACTTGGGAAAAGCCCTGACCCAGACATTTTCCGGCAAGGGCGGCGGCAGAGATGGGTTTTTCCAGGGCAGTATCACCGCCACGGAGGCACAAATCTGGGGTTTTTGGTAAGCTGTTCCAATTTTTGCCTTGGGAAAATTATGCTTTTTTACAAAATCACTACTTTACAACCCAGTGCGGTTATAGTATAATAGATGCCGTATGAGGCGAAAAGCCTCGAAAAACCAGTCTAATATGCTGCAAAACGCAGCAAGTTATTAAATGGAGGAAAAAACTATGTCTGTTAAAGTTGCTATCAATGGTTTTGGCCGTATCGGTCGTCTGGCTTTCCGTCAGATGTTCGGCGCTGAGGGTTACGAGGTTGTGGCTATCAACGACCTGACCTCTCCCGCTATGCTGGCTCACCTGCTGAAGTACGACTCCACTCAGGGCAATTACGCTGCTCAGGGTCACATCGTCGAGGCTGGCGAGGACAACATCGTGGTTGACGGCAAGAAGATCACCATCTACGCCAAGGCGAACGCTGCTGAGCTGCCCTGGGGCGAGCTGGGTGTCGATGTCGTTCTGGAGTGCACCGGTTTCTACACCTCCAAGGACAAGGCTATGGCTCACATCACCGCTGGTGCCAAGAAGGTCGTTATCTCTGCTCCCGCCGGCAACGATC
>JAFXAQ010000008.1 GCA_017516925.1 Oscillospiraceae bacterium
CCCCCAAATCGCCAAAACACAACAATATTGAAAAAGCAATCTGCCGATATTAAGTTGTCATTGCGAAACCAGTGTCGCAACACTGGTTGTGGCAATCCGTTTCCTAAAATATCTTGCTGTCGCAAGCTGTTTTGGCTTACTGTACAAACCGGACCCTAACGTACCATCTGTACGCCGACGGGTCCGGTTTGCTTGTCCTTGGTGCTTCTTTGACCTCTGTCAGTCTGTCAAAAAGTACTTTTTTGACAGACTGGCCGCCCCAAAGCCTTGTGCTTCGGGGCGGTTTGTTTATTTGTGCATACCGTACAAAAGCCGGGGGGAATTTATTGTGTATTTGTGCAGTGAATAAATGTGCGTGAGAAATGGAGTTTTTTGTTGACACTGGCGGGATTTGATGGTATATTAGAACAATCAAATACCCGAGGGGTATCATGAAAGGGAGTATGTGTTATGAGAAGAATTCTTGCAATGCTTTTGGCAGTTATGCTGATGGCATCAATGACTGCTTGCGGAGGCACGACTGCAGCCAAGAGCGACGATAAGTTTGTGGTTGGCGTATGTCAGCTGGTTCCCCACGAGGCGCTGGATGCAGCCACCAAGGGCTTTGTGGAAACCCTGGAAGCTGAATTCGGTGACAAGATTGAAATCAAGGTTGAGCTGGGCGGCGGCGATACCGCAACCTGCGCTCCTATCGTCAATGCCTTTGTTTCTGAGGGCGTGGACCTGATTATGGCAAATGCAACCCCTGCCCTGCAGGCTGCTGCTGCCGCAACCAATGAAATTCCCATCCTGGGTACCTCTGTCACTGAGTACGGTGTAGCGCTGGATATTGATGATTTCAGCGGCACTGTTGGTACCAACATTTCCGGTACCTCTGACCTGGCACCTTTGAAGGATCAGGCGGCTATGGTGAAGGAGTGGTTCCCCAATGCCAAGAACGTGGGTCTTCTGTACTGCTCTGCGGAGGCAAACTCCAAGTACCAGGTAGACACAGTTAAGACCGAGCTGGAAGCCCTGGGCTTTAAGTGTGAGCTGTTTGCCTTTGCTGACACCAACGATATGCAGGCTGTTACCCAGAAGGCGGCTGACGCATCTGACGTGATTTATGTTCCCACTGACAATGCGGTTGCCAATGCTACCGGTACTGTGGACGGTGTGTGCCGTGCAGCCGGTGTGCCGGTTATTGCCGGCGAAGAGGGTATCTGCGGTGGTTGCGGTGTAGCAACCCTGTCCATCAGCTACTATGACCTGGGTGTCAAGACCGGCAAGATGGCAATTCAAATTCTAAAGGGCGAGGCTAAGGTTTCCGAAATGCCTATCGCTTACGCCGAAGGACCGGTGAAGAAGTACAACGCAGAAATCTGCAAGGCGCTGAACCTGACGCCGCTGGAAGGCTACGTAGCTATCGGCGAATAATAACATAATCAAAAAAGGCGAGATGGTTTGCACCTCGCCTTTTTTCCAAGGAGTAGACAATATGATTTTTTTAGACAGACTGGGTAGCTTCATAAATGCCCTGCCCGGTGCAGCCTCCCAAGGTTTAATTTGGGGCATTATGGCCATCGGCCTGTATATCACCTATAAAATCCTGGACCTTTCCGACCTGACCGTGGATGGCTCCTTCTGTACCGGCGGCGCAGTTTGCGCAATGATGCTGGCGGCAGGAAACAATGTGTGGCTTGCGATGCTGGTTGCGCTGCTTGTGGGTATGGCTACCGGTTGGGTCACCAGCTTTTTCCATACCAAGCTGGGTATCCCTGCGATTTTGTCCGGCATTCTGACCCAGCTGGGCCTGTGGTCTGTGAACCTTGCCATTATGGGTATGAAGGCAAACCAGGCGCTGAATGTGGCAAAGTATGATATGGTGGTGTCTTTGCGGTACCTGCAGGATGTGACCAAGGGCTTGCGTCCTATCTACCAGCACCCCATTATTTCTGTGGGACTGTTTACGGCAGCGATTATTTTTGTGCTGTATTGGTTCTTCGGTACGGAGTTGGGTGCCTCTATCCGCGCCACCGGCGCCAATGCCAATATGGCACGGGCACAGGGTATCAATACCAACCGGAACAAGGTTTTGGGTCTGATGATTTCCAACGGTCTGGTGGCGCTGTCCGGTGCGCTGCTTGCTCAGTATCAAAGCTTTGCGGATATCAATATGGGTCGTGGCGCAATTGTTATCGGTCTGGCTGCCATTATCATCGGTGAGGTGGTCTTTGGCAAGCTGTTCCGTAACTTTGGTCTTAAGCTGATGGCGGTAAGCTTCGGTGCGGTGATTTATTATCTGGTCATCCAGGCGGTTATCAGCCTTATGGACATCGACAGTAACTATCTCAAGCTGATTTCTGCTTTGATTGTGGCAGTGTTCCTGGCTGTACCGAACCTGCGGGGGAAGGTATTCAAGAAGCACGGAAAGGAGCGCAGTCATGCTTAAAATCGAAAATGTACGCAAAGTGTTTAATGGCGGTACCGTCAACGAAAAGGTTGCGCTGAACGGACTGAATCTGGAATTAAAGCCCGGTGACTTTGTGACCGTGATTGGTGGCAACGGTGCCGGTAAGAGCACCATGCTCAATGCGGTAGCCGGTGTTTATGAGGTGGATGAGGGAAGCATCTTCATCGACGGTGTGGATGTGACAAAGCTTCCGGAATATAAGCGTGCCAAGTTTATCGGCCGTGTATTCCAGGACCCGATGATGGGTACGGCGGCAACGATGCAGATTGAGGAAAATCTGGCGCTGGCTGCCCGCCGGGGTAAAGCCCGTACTCTGCGCAGCGGCATTACCCGCCAGGAGCGTGAGCAGTATAAGGAGCAGTTAAAGATTTTGGATTTGGGCTTGGAGGAGCGTATGACCTCCAAGGTAGGACTGCTTTCCGGCGGTCAGCGGCAGGCGCTGACGCTGCTGATGGCAACCCTGCAGGAGCCGAAGCTGCTGCTTCTGGACGAGCACACTGCCGCTTTGGACCCCAAAACTGCCGCAAAGGTGCTGGAAGCCACCCAGAAAATTGTGGACCGGAGCAACCTGACCACCTTGATGATTACCCATAATATGCGTGATGCCATCGCCTACGGCAACCGTCTGGTGATGATGTACGACGGACACGTGGTGGTGGATGTTTCCGGCGAAGAGAAGAAAAATCTGACGGTGGAGCAGCTGCTGAACCTGTTCAGTCAGGCCAGCGGCTCCAACGAAGCCAACGACAAGCTTTTGCTTGGATAATCCAACGACCAAGGCCCCCTCTGCCGAGGGGGCTGGATTTTTGCGTAGCAAAAAGACTGGGAGAGAGTTTTACTTGCTATTTTTCTGTTTGTTTGCTAAAATAAAGAAAACACCTCGTAAAGGAGTATCTTTGTGAAATATTTGTTGATTTTTCTTATTTCCATGGTGCCGCTGATTGAACTGCGTGGCGCAATTCCTGTGGCGCTGGGTATGGGGCTTGACCCAATTTGGTCATATATTATCTGCGTTTTTGCAAATATGCTGCCGGTGCCGATTATCTACTTTTTTGCAAGAAAAGTTCTTATTTGGGGTAAGGATAAGAAATATATCGGGAAATTCTTCACCTTCTGCCTGGAAAAAGGGGAGAGAGCCGGTCAGAAAATGGTAAAAGCCGCCGGTCGTGGCGGACTGTTTGTTGCGCTGATGTTGTTTGTAGGCATTCCCATTCCCGGCACCGGTGCCTGGACAGGTGCTTTAGGCGCCAGCTTCTTGAATATGGGCTTTAAGTCCACAGTTTTGTCGGTGAGTTTAGGCGTAATTATCGCCGGTATCATTATGGCTGTTGGCAGTACCGGCGTTTTTAGTATGATTGGTTTATAAGGAGATATTGCTATGGAAAACTGTCTGTTTTGTAAAATTATCCGGGGAGAAATCCCTTCCACCAAGGTCTATGAGGACGAGAGAATTTTGGCATTTCGGGACATTGCGCCGCAGGCACCTACCCACATTCTGGTAGTTCCCAAAGCCCATATCGGCTCTGTGGCGGAGCTGAACGAGGAAAATGCCCAGGTGGTTGCTCATATTTTTGCCACCATCGCCCATATTGCCGAGCAGGAAGGACTGGTAAACGGCTACCGTGTGGTTTCCAACTGCGGTCCGGATGCCGGGCAGACAGTGGGACATCTGCATTTCCACGTTTTGGGTGGTCACGAATTAACCTTGCAAATGGCTTGACAAACAGGGCATTTGGAGTATAATATTTTTAGATCGCAAAACAATTCGTCTTCGGGGAGCCGGTGCACCGGCTGAGATTGGGCTTTGTAGCCCTGACCCGTGAACCTGATACAGTTCGTACTGTCGTAGGAAAAGATGCACATATGGGATATCTCTATCGCATTGCACCTAGACGGGATTGCAATGCGATAATTTTATTTTTGGAGGTATCTCAATGAAAACAAAAACCCATATGCACATCCGAGCACTGACAGAAGGTGCCATCTTCGTGGCTCTTGCTTTTGTGCTGAGCTTCGTGAAGCTGTATGAGCTCCCCAACGGCGGCTCTTTGACACCTGCAATGTTCCCTATTTTACTGTACGGCCTTCGGTGGGGTCTTTGCCGTGGTTTGGGAGCAGGTTTTGTGTTTGGTCTTCTGCAGCTTTTGTTTGACGGTGCATACGCTTGGGGCTGGCAGTCTATGCTGTTGGACTATTTGCTGGCATTTACCCCCTTGGGCCTTGCTGGATTGTTTAAAGGAAGGGCTTGGGGTATTTTTCCCGGCACGCTGATTGGGTGCTTGGGTAGATATGTAGTGCACCACATTTCCGGCATTACCATTTATCGTATCGTTGCTCCCACCACCGTTCCCGGCTTGGGCACCTATGATAATCCCCACCTGTATTCCCTGGTTTATAACGGAAGCTATATGATTCCCAATATGCTGTTGGCATTGCTACTGGCAGGTGTGTTGTATGTACCGCTTAAGAAGTATTTTGCCGGAAACGACCTGCGAAAGTAAGAAAAATTTTATTAACGAAGGCGGAGCTGCAAAGGCAGCTCCGCCATTTAATATGCCAAGTTACTGCTGCATACGGATAACCGCCATACCCGGTGCTTCCGGTGCAATTTGGCTGACCTGATACAGCACCTCTGCTGCCTGCCCTCGGTTCATAGTGGCCAGGGCATCCAGAGCGATACCGTTTTCAGCCATGGCGGTGACAGCGTTGGCAGCCCAGACAGGCATTGTCTCATTTTCTTCCAGACCGGCATCTACAGAAACGGACAAATCCAGCGCATTTTGCACCATCACCGCAGCCTCACCGCCGGTGATAGGACTGTCGGCCTCGAAGGATGCGGACTTATTATCCGGAAGATTTGCAGTCAGACCTGCCCGCATAGCGGCAGCCAGATAAGGCTTGAGCCAGTTGGGGGTGTCCTCGGGGACGGCTTCATAGGATACATCTTCCAGAGGAATATCCAGAACATCTACCAGCATTGCCAAAAACTGACCCCGGCTGACTGCTTTTTCCGGCTGGAAGCAATCCTCACCGCCTACCTTCTCGCCAACAAACAGCCCGGTGTTTTTCATCCACTCGGCGGCAAATTGGCAGGATTTGCCTGCGGTGTCCGTGTAAAGCTTGCTGTCCGTGGGCTTGAGAATCTGGATGGTGACCGTAGCCTCTCTGGACACGTTGCCGGCTGGGTCGGCGGCAGTATAGGTGAAGGAGTCAACACCCACCTTGTTTTTCTTGGGGGTGTAGGTGAAGCTGCCGTCAGCGTCAAGCAAAATTTCGCCACGCTTGGGTTGCCGGACCAGCGTATAAGTCAGACTTTCGTTTTCCGGGTCTGCAGCCTTCAGCTTGCCCTGATTGGGCAGATTTTTGTAGGTTTCCAGCGCAAAGTCCTGCGCCACCGGTGCTTTGTCTTCTTTGCCCCGGACGGCAATGGTCATGGTGGTACTTTTTTCTACCCGATTGTCATAAATGGGCAGATAGGTGACCACTGCATCCCGGTCTTCTTCGGTTCGCAGAGGAGCGAAGGTCATCTGGCTTACCTGCTCGGCAGTGAGAATATCCCCCTGGCGGATTACCCGGTTACCTAAAAGCACAGTGCCGGACTGGGCATCGGGAAGCTGGGTGATGCAAATACCGGCAATGGCATCCTCCTGAGAAAAGTCCTCTGGGGTAAAACAATAGGTGGCATCGCAATCCACCTGGGCTGCCAGCGCAACGCTGCCCAGGGAAGCAAGGCACGCAGCTGCCATCATCAGGCAGATAAAACGGGAACGGAACATCATTTTTTCTAACCTCCTGTATTTTGTGTCCGCAGGTATTGTTTGCCAAGGGGGTAAAAAATATGCAAAAGAAATCTTTGACTTGGCATTTACAAGAAAAATAATGGTAACACTTGATTTTATCCCTATAAAGCGGTATAATTTATGCTGAGTTTTTATGTAAAAGGGGAAGAATGTGATTATGGCTGAAAGACGCAGACGGAAAAATAACGGAAATATCGGCTGTATTGTTGTTGTGCTGGCTTTGGCGGCAGCGATTTTGATTGGTGTGCCCCTTTGGGTGGACAGCTGGAAGGTGGAATATTATGATGTTCTGACCTTTGAGGCTGGCAGCCAGCTGCCGCAGGCAAAGGACTTTTTGCCAAAAAGTGAGGGCGCTGAACGGAATAAAGCCGAATATGTAAATATGGGTGATGTTTCTATCGATGCAGTTTCTATGAATGTTCCCGGTGATTACCCGGTGATCATTCAGGTAGGGGACAAGCAATTTAACGCCTGGCTGCGGGTTGTGGATACGGTAGCCCCGGTGGCACAGGGCAAGGATGTAACCCTGTATAATCCGGAAAATCTGAAGGCGGAGGATTTGGTGGAGGGCTTGCAGGATGCCACCGAGGTGAAGGCAAGTGTATATCCGGCGCTGGATGTGAATGTGAGTACTGCTCAACAGGTGACCGTGACGCTGACCGATGCCGGTGGTAACACGACCACAGTGAAGTGCAACGTGACCATCGTTGCCGACAAGGAAGCGCCGGTGATCACCGGTGTCTACGATAAGGTTGTGTATCTGGGCGATGCGGTTTCCTATAAGTCCGGTGTCACCGTTACCGACAATTTGGATGAGAACCCCACGCTGGACATTGACAGCTCCAAGGTAGACCTGTCTGCCGTTGGTACCTACAGCGTCACCTACACTGCTACGGACCATGCAGACAACAAAACCACCCAGACGGTGAAGCTGACGGTTCAGGAAAAGCCGGATAACTATGTGGAGCCGGAAGTGATTTATGCCCGGGTGGATGCAATTCTGGCGCAGTTTATCACAGATGATATGACTGACCGGGAAAAGGTAGAGGCGGTTTACGTCTGGACCCACCGTGGTGACCACCTGATTTACGGCTCTGCTCCTGACCGTACTGATTATCTGCAGACGGCATATGAATTTTTGGATGTGAAAAAGGGCGACTGCTTCTGGTTCTTTGCCATTCAAAAGCTGATGCTGGAGCGGCTGAACATCCCCACCATTGACGTAAAGAAGGTAAAGAACTTCCCGGAGGATTCCAATCACTACTGGCTGTTGGTCAGTGTCGATGGCGGTAAGACCTATTACCACTACGATAACGTGTGGTCAAGATACCTGTGTCTGGTCACCGATGCCAAGCTGGATAGCTTCTCTGCCTCCAATAAGAAGTGCTTCAACCGGGATAAGAGCCTGTACCCGGCAACGCCCACTGAGAGCTTGCCCGCCAGCACCCTGCCCTGGAACGACCCGAAGATTATGGCAGCCAAGCCCTGAGTTGACATTGTACTACCCAGTAAGGAGAGAAACTGCTATGCAGACAAACATTTTGCAGTATTTGGAGGCTACCGTGACCCGGTGTCCGGACAAGGTGGCATTTGCCAATGAAGATACCCAGCTGACCTTTTCTCAGGTCTATGACCAGGCACAGCGTGTGGGCAGCTTTTTGCACAGTCAGGGCTTTTATAAGCAGCCGGTTGTGGTATTTATGCGCAAGCACCCCACCACTCTGACAGCCTTCTTTGGCGCTATGTATGCCGGTTGCTACTATGTGCCCCTGGATGATGAAATGCCCCGGCACCGGATTGAGCTGATTTTCGGCACGCTGCAGGCGGGCGCGCTTATTTGCGACGAAACTACGGCGGAAATGGCAAAGGAACTGAATTACCAAGGAAAAATATATCATTTTGCTGATATGCTCCGGGCGGAAATTGACAAGCCTGCCCTTGCTGAAATCCGGGACAAGCAGCTGGACATTGACCCCATTTATATTGTGTTCACCTCCGGCTCCACCGGTGTGCCCAAGGGAGTTATGGCCTGCCACCGCAGCGTCATTGACTATGTGGAGCACCTGTGCCAGGTGCTGAAGTTCGACGAAAATTCTGTGTTTGGCAACCAGACGCCGCTGTATTTTGATGCTTATCTCAAAGAGGTGATTCCCACCCTGAAATACGGCGCAACCACGATACTCATTCCCAAGCAGCTGTTTATGTTCCCCATTAAGCTGGTGGAATTTCTCAATGCCCATAAAATCAACACCCTGTGCTGGGTGGTATCTGCCCTGACGATGATTTCCGCTTTCCGTACCTTTGAAACGGTGAAGCCGGAATATTTGCGGACCATTGCCTTTGCCAGCGAGGTGTTCCCTATCAAGCAGTTCAAGCTGTGGCGGCAGGCGCTGCCGGAGGCCAGATTTATCAATCTCTACGGTCCCACGGAAACCACCGGAATTTGCTGCTATTACGAGGTGGACCGAGAGTTTGCCGAGGACGAAACCCTGCCCATTGGCAGACCCTTTGGCAATACGGAAATTATTCTGCTGGATGAAAATAACAAGGTACCTGCCTTGGGTGAGCAGGGTGAAATCTGCGTCCGTGGCACCCGGTTGACCCTGGGCTATTACTGCAACCCGGAAAAGACGGCGGAGGTCTTCGTGCAAAATCCTTTAAATAACCTCTATCCGGAGCTTATCTACCGCACCGGTGATTTGGGCAAGATGAATGCCCGGGGCGAACTGGAATTCGCCGGTCGGAAGGACTACCAGATTAAGCATATGGGTCACCGGATTGAGCTGGGCGAAATTGAAGTGATTGTCAATATGCATCCCCAGGTGCGCAGCGCCTGCTGCATTTTTGATAACGAGAAAAAGAAAATCGCGCTGTTCTACACCGGCGATATCGAGCCGGCCGAACTGACCGGCTACATGAAAGGAAAGCTGCCCCGGTATATGGTGCCAAACGTCACCAAAAAGCTGGAGGCGTTGCCCCTGACCCCCAACGGCAAAATTGACCGGAACGGGCTGAAAACGATTTATTCAGGAAAATAAAAGGAGAATACTATGGAAGCTTTATTGAACATTTTGTCCGGACTGCACCCTGAGGTAGATTTTGAAACAGAGACAGGCCTGATTGATAACAAGGTGCTGGATTCTTTTGATATTGTCACCATTGTGGCAGAAATTGACAGCGAGTACGATGTGCAGATTCCTGCTGTGGAGCTGACACCGGAAAACTTCAATTCCGCCCAGGCGCTGTATGCCCTGGTGGAACGGCTGATGGAAGAATAATATGCAGTTTACAACCGTTAGTTTTCTCCTGTTTGCCGGGCTTGTGCTGCTGGGGTATTACTTGCTGCCCCAGAAGCTTCGCTGGATGTTTTTGCTGCTGGCAAGCTACGTGTTTTACCTGTTTGCCGGATTTGCATACCTGGGCTTTATCCTGCTGACTACCGTTTCTACCTATCTGGCCACAAGCCTGATGGGGAAAAACTACGAAAAGCAGGATACATACCTGGCAGAAAACAAGCAGGTTTTGTCCCGGGAAGAAAAGAAGACCTATAAAACCAAAATCAAAGCCGCAAACCGCTGGATTATGCTTGCCTGTCTGGTGCTGAATTTTGCGGTTCTGGCTGTGTGCAAGTTTGCGCTGGCGGAGCCTGTTCGCACCGCTATGCAGGGGGGCAGCCTGTCCTTCCTGACCCTGGGTCTGCCGCTGGGCATTTCCTTTTATATGTTCCAGAGCATGGGCTATGTGGTGGATGTGTATCGGGGCACCGTGAAGACGGAGAAGAATCCCTTGAAGCTTGCGCTGTTTGTGTCCTATTTTCCGCAGCTGATTCAAGGCCCTATCAGTAAATTCTCTGAGCTGGAGCCCCAGCTGATTGCAGGGAAGCCCTTTGACGGCAAGGAATTTTCCTTTGGTTTGCAGCGGCTTTTATGGGGCTTTTTCAAAAAGCTGGTGATTGCGGACCGGATTGCTGCAGCGGTGATTGCCCTGAAAGCCCCGGAATATACGGGCTTTGGCTTTTTCCTGCTGACGATTTTCTATGCGGTGCAGATTTATGCCGACTTTACCGGCGGCATTGATATGGCACTGGGCATTTCTCAGGCGCTGGGTATTCGCCTGCAGGAGAATTTTATCCGTCCCTTCTTTTCCAAGAACATTGCCGAATACTGGCGCCGCTGGCATATCACTCTGGGTGAGTGGATTAAAAGCTATGTGTTTTATCCCATTTCGGTCAGTCAGCCTATGCTGAAGCTGAGCAAGGCTGCCCGGGGAAAGCTGCCTAATTTCGGCAAGCGCCTGCCGGTGTATGTGGCATCTATCGCTACCTGGTTTGTCACCGGTATCTGGCACGGCATTACCCCTAACTTTGTATTGTGGGGAATGCTCAACTGCTTCGTGATTGTGGTGTCGGAAGAGCTTGTGCCCCTGTATGAAAAGTTCCACAGCCGCTTCCCCGGATTGAAGGAAACAAAGGGCTATGGTGTTTTTGAGATTCTGAGAATGTTCATTTTGATGAACCTGATCAGAATTGTGGATTTGTTCCCCAATGTAGGGGAGTATTTCCGCCGGATGGGAAGCCTTGTAACCACCTTCAATTTCCATATCCTCTGGGATGGCAGTATGATGAAATTGGGGCTGTCCGGGCTGGATTACGGGATTTTGCTCTTTGGCATTGGGCTGATGTTTGCAGTCAGCCTGCTGCAGGAGAAAAAGGGGAGTGTCCGGGAAATGCTCTGGACCAAGCCCATCCTGCGCTACAGCCTGCTGTTTATCCTGTTTGTGATTGTTCTGCTTATGGGTAGCTACGGCATTGGCTATAATGCCAGTAACTTTATCTATAACCAGTTCTAGGAGGTCAGTATGAAGAAAAAAATTGCGTTATTGACCTCTGCGCTGCTGGTATGCGGCATCCTTCTGTATTTCTTGCAGGCGCTTTTGGTGCCCAAATATATGGACAACACCAAAGAGGGCGCCCTGATTGGGGAATATTATGAAAATGCCGGGAATAATGATGTTATCTTTATTGGTGACTGCGAGGTTTATGAAAATTTCTCCCCCATCACCCTGTGGGAGTCCTATGGCATTACCTCTTACATTCGTGGCAGTGCCCAGCAGCTTATCTGGCAGTCCTATTATTTGATGGAAGAGACCTTCCGCTATGAAACGCCGAAGGTAATGGTGTTTAACGTGCTTTCTATGAAGTACGATACTCCCAAAAGCACCGGCGCCCAAAGCCAGCGGGGGGCCTACAATCGGATGACCCTGGACGGAATGCGCTGGTCCGCCTCCAAATGGAACAGCATTCAGGCATCTATGACCGAGGAGGAAAAGGAAAAAGAAGCCGCATACAGCTACATTTTCCCTATTTTGCGTTACCATGACCGGTGGTCCCAGCTGAAGGCGGATGATTTCCAATACTGGTTAAAGCGTCCGACGGTTTCCGATAACGGCTATTTGATGCAAACCGGAATCAAGCCTTTGGAGGACGAGTATGTGGAGCGCCCCTTGGCGGACTATTCCTTTGGGGAAAACAGCTGGTATTATCTGGAGAAAATGACTCAGCTGTGCAAGGAAAAGGGTACCCAGCTGGTGCTTATCAAAGCCCCGTCTTTATCGCCGGTGTGGTGGGACCAGTGGGATGCGCAGATTGAAGAATATGCTGCGGAAAATGACCTGCTTTACATCAATATGTTGGATCACCAGGAGGAAATCGGCATTGACTGGCAGTACGATACCTACGATGCGGGCTTGCACCTGAACGTATACGGCGCAGAGAAGACAGCAGCCTGGTTTGGGCATATTCTCCGGTTTGAATTGCAGGTTCCTGACCGCCGGGAGGATGCGGCCATTTCCCAGATTTGGGAGAAAAAAGTAAATACCTACAGGGATAGAAAGGAAGTAATGGAACAATGAAAAAATATATGATTTTTGTGCTGGTAATCGCTGTGCTGTTCTGTTTGGCAGGCTGCCAGTCCGGTACAACCCAGGATACCCAGGCAGCCGGGAATGATTACGGCGAGCAGATTTTCAGCTTTACCTATAAGGACGTGGAAATCAAGCTGGCAGACCCGGCAGAACCGATTATTGAAAAGCTGGGCGAGCCCACCAAGTACACAGAGTCCGCCAGCTGCGCGTTTGACGGTCTGGACAAGTCCTACTATTACGGAAGCTTCTATCTGGAAACCTACCCCCAGGGCGATAAGGATTTCGTCTACGGCTGGTGGTTTGCTGACGATACCGTTACCACCCCGGAGGGCATTTACATTGGCTCCTCTCAGGCTGATGTGGAAAAGGCCTACGGCGCAGAAAACTATAACGGCACCAATTCCTTTACGGTGAAAAAGGGCAACGGCACCTTAACCGTGATTCTGGAGGAAGGCAGCGTAACCTCCATCCAGTACAACCTGAATGTAGAATAAAAAATACTGCACCCGTTAGGGTGCGGTATTTTTTAGAGTGTCAAAGAACCTCCAAACCGTCAAAACACAATTAATATCATAAAAACCGGAACGTCATTGCGAGGAGGGCGAATGCCCGACGTGGCAATCAGTCCTTTTTTGAAAAGCCTTGCTATCACAAGGTGTTTTGACTTACTGCACAACTCGAACCTTACCGTACCTATGTACGCCTACAGGTTCGAGTTGCTTGCCTTTAGCGCTTCTTTGCCCTCTGTCAGTCTGTCAAAAAATGCTTTTTTGACAGACTGAAAAATACCGCACCCGTCAGGGTGCGGTATTTTTTTACATCTTGTCCGGGGCGGAGAAGCCCAGAATGTCGATACAGGTTTCCAGAACATTTTTTGCCAGGGCAATCAATGCGATGTAGCCTTTTTGCAGCTGCTTGTCTTCTTCGTTCAAAATCCGTGTTTCGTGATAGAACTTATTGACAAAGCCAGCCAGCTCGTAAATATAGGCGCATATTACGTTGGGAGATGCGGTACGCAATGCAATTTCCAGATTAGGCACCAGCTTGGTGATGCAAAGCATCAAATCCTTGGCATACACGTTGGCGGCAGGGGCAATGGGCAGGTTTTCCCAGGCGCCGTATTTCGCCAAAATGGACTTAATCCGCACAATGGTGTACAGGATATAAGGTCCGGTGTTGCCTTCAAAAGCCGCAAAGCGGTCAATGTCAAACACATAGTCCTTGGTGGGCTGGTTGGAAAGGTCGCCGTACTTCAGGGCTGCCATAGCGATTTTTTGGGTGGTTTCCTCCACAGCGTCCTGGGGTACAATCTTGTTCTCCACAACCTTGGTCCGGACAAAATCGGTCATATCCGCAATCAGCTGCTCCAGCCGCATCACACCGCCATCCCGGGTCTTAAAGGGCTTGCCGTCGGCACCGTTCATCGTACCAAAGCCCAGGTGCTCCAGTTGGGTGGTCTCCGGAACAATGCCGCTTTTCTTGGCGGCGCGGAAAATCTGCTCAAAGTGCAGGCTCTGCCGCTTGTCGGTAACGTAGTGCATTTTGTCCGGCTTCCAGTCCTGCATACGCTGTACCATAGTTGCCAGGTCGGTGGTGGCGTAAATGGCGGAGCCGTCGCTCTTCACCAGAATGCAAGGGGGAATTTCCTTTTTGTCGGTTTCCTCTGCCACGGGAATGACCCAGGCGCCCTCAGACTGCACCGCAAAGCCCTTGGCTTTCATATCCGCAATCAGGTCGGGGATGTAGGGGTCAGCGTCGCTTTCCCCCAGCCATGCCTCAAAATGCACGTCCAGATTGTTGTAGTTGCGCTTCAGGTCCGCAACAGAGATATTCATAATATGCTGCCAGATGGCACGGTAACCGGGTCTGCCGTTTTGCAGCTCAAAGGTGGCGGTATGCGCTTTTTCTGCAAACGCTTCGTCCTCTTTCTTCTTGGCTGCGGCGGCGGGGTAAATCTCTTCCAGTTCGGAAATGGTAAAGGGAGCTTCTGCGGGATATTCGCCGGTGTAGCCTTCGTCAAAGTAGCAAAGCTCCGGCTGACGCTCCTGCAGCTCTGCGATTATCAGTCCCATCTGTAAGCCCCAGTCACCTAAGTGAATATCGCCGATGGTGTTGTAGCCGAAGAATTTGTACAGCCGCTTCAGGCTTTCACCGATGATAGCGGAGCGCAGGTGACCGATGTGCAAAGGCTTTGCTACGTTGGGTCCGCCGTAGTCCACCACCACCGTTTTGCCGGTTCCGGTTTTCTCTACACCGAAATCTTCTGCGTTACGCATTTCCTCCAGATAGGACTGCAGGAAGCTATCAGACAGCTTCAAATTCAAAAAGCCGGGCATCACTGCCTCAATCATAGAAAAGTCCTGCTTGTCCAGCTTTTCTGCCACTGCGTTTGCAATTTGAATGGGGGCGCATTTATACTGCTTGGCGGCTGCCAATGCGCCGTTGCACTGATATTCACACAAATCCGGGCGGTTGGAAACGGTTACCTTGCCGTAGCTTGCCTCATAGCCTGCATCGGCAAAGGCTTGTTCCATTTTTCCGGTAATCAGTTCCAGAATTTTTTTCATTTTAGTTCTCCTTTTGCTGTGCCATCCATTCCAGATAATCATCGTAGGTGCCGTAACGGTCTACGATGGTGCCATCGGGCTGGAAGGCAATCACACGGTTACAGGTAGAGGTCAGCAATTCGTGGTCGTGGGAGGCAAGCAGTACTACACCGGTAAATGCTTCCAAGCCCTTGTTCACAGCCTGAATGGACTCCATATCCAGGTGGTTTGTAGGCTGGTCCAGCAGCACCACGTTTGCGCCACTGAGCATCATCTTAGACAGCATACAACGGACCTTTTCGCCACCGGACAGCACATTTACCTGCTTGAACACGTCGTCGTTGCCAAAGAGCATACGACCCAGAAAGCCTCGCAGATACACATCGTCTTTTTTGACGGAGTACTGTCGCAGCCAGTCCACCAGCTCCATAGAGTTGCCTTCAAAATACTCGGTGTTATCCTTGGGTAGGTAGCTGCGGGAGGTGGAAATACCCCACTTCACGGAGCCTTCGTCCGGCTCCAGCTCACCCATCAGCACCTTGAACAGGGCAGTCTGCGCCAGCTCGTTTTCGCCTACAAAGGCAATCTTATCGTTCTTGCCCACGGAGAAGTATACCTTATCCAGCAACTTCACACCGTCCACAGTGACAGAAACATCGTTGACAGTGAGGATGTCCTTACCCAGCTCACGCTCCGGCATAAAGCCCACAAAGGGATAGCGCCGGGTGGAGCAGGGCATCTCCTCCACGGTGAGCTTGTCCAGCAGCTTCCGGCGGGCGGTAGCCTGCTTTGCTTTGGATTTATTGGCGGAGAATCGCTGAATAAACAGCTGTAATTCTTCGATTTTTTCTTGATTCTTCTTATTCTTGTTGCGAATCATCGCCTGCACCATTTGGCTGGATTCGTACCAGAAGTCGTA
>JAFXAQ010000009.1 GCA_017516925.1 Oscillospiraceae bacterium
ATTTGAACTGGCCACCGTCCTCCCACAAAGCAGGCTTTGTGGGAGCCCTTAACGACCTCAGGATTGGAATTTGCCTTCGGCAAAAGCGGATGAGGTCACCAGTTCTATCTTGAAACTAAAAAAGAACTCCAATCCCTAATGAAATCGAAGTTCTTTTGGAGCTGCTAGCCAGATTTGAACTGGCGACCTCATCCTTACCAAGGATGCGCTCTACCGACTGAGCTATAGCAGCATTTTCAGACAGCTTTGGTATTATATCGCATAGAGGAAGAAATGTCAAGAACTTTTGAAAAAATAATCGATTTTTATTAGGAAGAACGATGTGGTCGGTGTTTCCAGCTTAGTGCTGGAAACACCGACCACTTGCTTATATTATTTTCTCAAACACAGTCTGTTGGAGTACAGCCAGTTTTTGGAGGTTCTGGTCATAAAGCAGCGGTACAGGAACGGAGATGCAAATTTGTGATCCCATGCGCCGCCGGTGGCAACAGAATATACGATGTCCGGGGAAATGGGGTTGTTATCGTAGTCCTTGTCCTTGTAAGCATTGATGACGGTGCCGAAATAGTCGCCGAGATTGCCGCTGGAAGCGCCATCAGGCAGGGCAACCAGCGGATTTTCCGGGTCAAAGCCAAAGGAGCTGATCCAGTGTGGGCCGTCCGGGTTCAAATCCGGCAGGAAATGCTGCTCCGGTGCTTTTACAGGATGGATATGCCAGAGGCTGCTGTCCTCAGCGTAAAGCTCCGGCTCAAAGGTATAACGGAAGGTCAGATCCTGCATTTGCAGACCGGAAACAAACTCCCACACATTTCCCCAGAGATTTTCAATGTAGCGGTAACGGAAGGGACACAGTAAATGGGTAATGTTTCCACCGAAGGGTGCTTGCAGGTCGCAGCGGCCGGTGTGGTAGGGGAGAACATCTGTTTTTCCGTTGTCCTGAGGGATGCCGTAGGCGGAATCCTCCATTGCGGTTAACTCGCCGGAAAGATCCTCACCGTCGTAGCAGATGTCCACCCAGTCCGGGTTCTCCGGGTTACGGGATACGGAGGTAACCGTGCGCTTGTGGGCATAGCTTTTTGCAGTTCTGCCGAAGCCAATATCGTGCCCGGGGGCAAAGTAGGGGTTGCGGCATCTTTCATTAAAAGGCATACTGATACGGTTTTCGCCCAACTCCGTAATGCAGTTAATGGCAGTGACCCGGGAGAAATACTTCATCATACACACGCCGCCAAGAACTTGCTTCAGCTGCCGGACACCCAGTTCAATCACACACAGCTTCTGCAGGCAGAGCATTACGGCAAAATCGTAGGGATCATAGCCGTCAGAGGCATAGGTTTGCTCAAATTCAGAGATAGACAGCATCACATCCGGCGTAGTGCCTGAGGCGGAATACACGCCGTTTCCTTGGGCGGAGGAATTATAGACGCCGACATAAATATAATCCAGCTCTTTGCCGTGGCGCAGGAAGCAGGGTTCCAAAGTAAAGCCCTCATGGCAAACACCGGAAACCATCCATCTTTCTACGGTGCCTTCCTTCTCGCGGCGGCTGTAGAACTTGGGAATCTGCACCATAACATTGCCGCTTTTTCCGGTCAGGTCAAAGCCCGGCTCACCGGCCAGAATAATTTGCTTTTCGCCATTTACCAGCCGGAGATTGCATAACCGGATTGCACCGAAGGGATAGGCATCGTCAAAATCGTTCTTGCCGTTATTCTTCTGAAAGCAGTCGCCTACAACATAATCGTTTTGCAGGTTGGCGGCGTCCATAATCCTGCGCTCTCCGCCGCGCTTTTCTGCAGAGTCAAATTCGATACCGTAAATTTTAAGCTTGTCCATAATGTAACCTCCATTTTCGAAAGCCTGACAGCCGCCCCGTTTCGGGGGCGGCTGTGTGTTTATTAAACTTCCTTGCTCTTGGTGGCGATTTCCATCAGGCACTTGGCAGTAAATTCTGCGGGGGTCATAGCGCCCAGGTCGTCACCCTTGCGGGTGCGGACGGACACGGTGCCGTTTTCCATATCCCGGTCACCAACCACCAGCATATAGGGAACCTTCTGCAGCTGCGCTTCCCGGATTTTGTAGCCCAGCTTCTCACTGCGGTAGTCACCCTCGGCGGAGATACCCGCATTACCCAGCTCTGCAACCAGGTTTTTGCAGTAATCGTGGGCGCGGTCCGTAATGGGCATTACCCGAACCTGCTCCGGCATCATCCACAGAGGCAGCGCGCCGGCATAACGCTCAATGAGGTATGCCAGAGTACGCTCGTAGCAGCCAAGGGAGGTGCGGTGGATGATATAGGGGGTCTTCTTCTGGCCGTCTGCGTCCACGTATTCCATACCGAACTTCTGGGCCAGCAGCATATCAATCTGGATGGTAACGATGGTATCTTCCTTGCCGAATACGTTCTTATACTGGATATCCAGCTTGGGGCCGTAGAAGGCGGCCTCGTCGATGCCGATTTCGTATTCCAGACCCAGGTTGTCCAGAATGGTCTTCATCACGCTCTGGGCTTCTTCCCACTGCTGGGCAGTGCCCTCGTACTTAATGCCGGCCCGGGCGGGGTCCCACTGGCTGAACCGGAAGGTGCAGTTTTCCAGCATACCCACAGTGTCCAGAACATACTTGGCAAGCTCCAGGCAGCCCTTGAACTCTTCTTCCAGCTGGTCAGGGCGGAGCACCAGATGACCTTCGGAAATGGTAAACTGACGAACACGGATCAGTCCGTGCATTTCGCCACTGTCCTCGTTACGGAACAGCGTGGAGGTCTCGCCCAGACGCATAGGCAGGTCCCGGTAAGAACGTGCCCGGTTCAAATATACCTGATACTGGAAGGGGCAGGTCATGGGCCGGAGGGCGAAGCATTCCTTCTCCTCGTCATCGGGATCGCCCATAATGAACATGCCGTCACGGTAGTGGTCCCAGTGACCGGAGATTTTGTACAGGTCACGCTTTGCCATCAGGGGGGTCTTGGTTAAAAGGTAGCCACGCTTCTGCTCCTCATCCTCAATCCAACGCTGCAGCTTCTGGATGACTCTGGCGCCCTTGGGCAGCAGAATGGGCAGACCCTGACCGATTTCTTCCACAGTGGTAAAGAACTCCAGCTCACGACCCAGCTTATTGTGGTCCCGCTTCAGGGCTTCTGCCTGCTTTTCCAGGTAAACCTCCAACTCCTCCTTGGAGGGGAAGCCGATGCCGTAAATTCTCTGGAGCATTTTGCGGTTGGAGTCGCCACGCCAGTATGCGCCGCAGGACTTGGTCAGCTTAAAGCCGTTGTGGCGGACTCTGCCGGTGTGGTCCAGGTGAGGACCGGCGCACAGGTCGGTGAAATCACCCTGCGTATAGAAGGAGATAACCGCATCCTCCGGCAAATCCTCAATTAGTTCTACCTTGTAGGGCTCATTTTGCGCCTGCATAAAGGCAATTGCCTCTGCCCGGGGCTTTTCGCTGCGCTCCAGACGGATACGCTCCTTGCAGATTTTCTTCATCTCGCCATCAATTTGCTCCAGATGCTCCGGAGTAAAGGCAAAGGGTGCGTCAAAGTCATAATACCAGCCCTCCTCGATGGCAGGACCGATTGCCAGCTGCACCTCCGGCCACAGACGCTTTACTGCCTGCGCCATAATGTGGGAGCAGGTGTGCCAGAAGGTTTTGCGATACTCGGGGTTTTCAAAGGTGTACAGATTTTCTTCGGACATAAATTTAACCTCCTTAATTTTGGGGGCAAAATGGCAATAAAAAATACCCATGCCCCTGACATAATCAGGGGTGGGATACATAATATTATATAGTATTCCACGGTTCCACCCTGGTTGCGGACAAGTCCGCCACTCATTGACGCTTTAACGGGCGCACCCGGGGGGCTATTTCCAACCCACGGCTCAGAAGTGGTACCGCCTTGGGAAAACGACAGAGCCTTGCACCGGCCGGCTCCTCTCTGGGTGTTTTGCCAAAGCGTATGTCTTCGTCACAGCCTTTAACGTCATAAATATACCACGGTTTTTGGTGGGTGTCAATCCCTCTGGTGGAGGAAAAACAGGAAAATTCCCGGAGAAAATACCCCTCAGTGGTTTACAATAACCGGCGGAAGTCAACGTTTCGTCAAAAGTGACATAATTTTGCAAGTTATGTTAACGAATGTTACCATATCTACCAGTAGTTGTGTTTTTGCGACAGCATAATTGGCATATTTTGGGTGTGGGTTTACATAATATTTTGCGAATATTTATGCAAAAAGTTGTAGAAACACCGAGTTTTGAGCAAAACGCTTGACTTTTTTGAAATATTTGTTATAATGGTGAGGCTCCTAACTGGGAGTTGTCTTTTTGTAACTATTTGATACTACTTGAAATTGTAGTGCATAACCTTATGAAGAAGGAGGTTTTGTCCAATGCAAGCAATTACGGCATTTGTAAGGAAAAGAAAATCCTTGCTGGTTCGCGCAATGACCATTGTGTTGCCTCTGGTGATTTTGGTCACCCTTTTGACAACCACGGTATTTGCCCAGAAGACGTACGTCATTACCGATGGCGATCAGGTTAAGGTCTACACCACCTTTGCTTCCAGTCCTGCGACTGTTCTTGGCAGAGCCGGTGTGGAGTTGGGTGCGGATGATACGTATACCACTACGCCCGGTGACGGTGTTTCCGAGATTATGGTGCAGCGCAACCAGAACATTTCTATCCGCTTTTGCGGCGAGGAAAGGAAGGCGGACAGCTATGGCGAAAGCCTGAGCGAGCTGCTGACCCGGTTGGATATTCCCACCTCCGGGGATTATGTGGTGTCCTTGCCTTTGACCACGGAAACCTATGACGGTATGGAAGTGACCGTGGACTGCGTTGTGGAAATGGAGCAGACCCACACTGTGGACATCCCCTATGAGACTGTGGAATGTCTGGACCCCACGCTGCCGGAAGGAACAAAGCAGGTAAAGGTACAGGGTGTTAACGGTCAGCTGCTGAAGACTGCCAACGTGACATATGTCAATTCTGAGCAGACTGCCAGCACGGTGATCGATGAGAAGGTTGTTCAGCAGCCTGTCAACGAGGTTGTTCTGGTAGGTACTGGCACTGAGGTGGATGAAACCTCCAATGCTCCTGCCATCGGTAACGGTGTTATCGTTACCGCTGACGGCGAGGTGCTGACCTACAGCCGTAAGGAAAAATTCCGTGCCACCGCTTATACCCACACCGATGCGGGCTGTGATATGATTACTGCCACCGGTACTACCGTGCGTGTAGGCGCCATTGCGGTTGACCCCAAGCTGATTGCATACGGTACCCGTATGTTCATCGTTACCAATGACGGTAAGTACGTTTATGGCATTGCCACTGCAGAGGACTGCGGCGGCGGCATTAAGGGTGATCAGGTGGATTTGTATTTCCCCACCACCAAGGAATGCTTCCAGTTTGGTAAGCGCGCTGTCACCATTTATTTCTTAGACTGATAATTTCATTGAAATATCGCCTTTCTCTTGGTATAATAGTTGCAATCGTGGCTGTTGTGTATGAGAGGAAGGCGATTTTTTATGTTAGATGTGTGTGATATTCACGTGATGAAGCCCTTGCTGGCGGAACACGGCTTTCATTTTTCCAAGGCAAAGGGGCAAAATTTTCTCATTGCCAAGTGGGTTCCGGAGCAGATTGCGGAGGATTCCGGTGTGGATGAGACCGCCGGTGTGCTGGAAATTGGTCCGGGCATCGGTCCTTTGACCCAGCAGCTGGCGCTGCGGGCAGGGAAGGTCTGCGCCGTGGAGGTGGATAACCGCCTGAAGCCGATTTTGAATTTGACGGTTGGTGAATTTTCCAATCTGGAAATTCTTTGGGACGATGTGCTGAAGCTGGATATTCCGGCTTTGGTAAAGGAGAAATTTCCCGGTTTGCGACCTATGGCCTGCGCCAATTTGCCCTATTATATCACTTCGCCCATTTTAACTGCGCTTCTGGAGGCGGAGTGCTTTGAGACCGTGACGGTGATGGTGCAAAAAGAGGTTGCCCAGCGGATTGCCGCTAAGCCCGGTACGGCGGATTATAGCGCCTTCACCATTTTCTGCCAGTATTACGCAGAGCCGGAAATTCTGTTTGATGTTCCGGCAGGCTGCTTTATGCCCCAGCCCAAGGTCACCTCCGCTGTTATTGCCCTGCGTGTTCGAAAGACGCTGCCCTGGCAGATTGACAATAAAGAGATTTTCTTCCGGACTGTCCGGGCAAGCTTTGCCATGCGCAGAAAGACCCTGCAGAACGGCTTAGCCTCCGGCTTTCCGGAGCTGGGAAAAGCCGGGGCTGCGGAGGTGCTGACCAGCTGCGGTTTTGCGCCCACTGTCCGGGGAGAGACCCTGGGTATCGACGAATTTGCAGCCATTGCTAACGAGATTTACAGGAGAAAGCAAAATGGTTAAATACTTGTTTTTGGATATGGATGACACCATTTTGGACTTCCATCAGGCGGAGGCGGTGGCAATCCGGAAAACCCTTGCCCAATTTGGGGTAGAGCCAACCGATGCGGTTTGCCGGCGCTACAGCCAGATTAACGACTGGCACTGGAAGGCGCTGGAGCGAAAAGAAATCACCCGGGAGCAGGTGCTCACCGGGCGATTTGAAGTCTTATTTGGGGAACTGGGCATAGCAATTGACTCCCAGCAGTGCGCAAGCCGATATACCCAAAATCTGGCAAAGGGGGATTTTGTTCTTCCCGGCGCAGTGGAGGTTCTGGAAAAATTGCAGGGCAAATATCAACTGTACCTTGCCAGCAACGGCACAACCTGGGTGCAGAAGGAGCGCATTGCCGGTTCCGGAATTGGCAAGTATTTCGATAGAATTTTTATTTCGCAGGAGATGGGCGCCAATAAGCCCGCATTAGAATTTTTCGATGCTTGCTTCCGGGAAATTCCCGGCTTTGCCAAGGAAAATGCGCTGATTGTGGGAGACAGCCTGACCTCGGATATATTGGGCGGTAACAATGCCGGCATTCTGACTTGTTGGTATAATCCCAAGGGCAAGCCCCGGAACCCGGAAATTGTGCCGGATTATGAAATCACAGCCCTTGCAGACTTGCTTCCGCTGCTGGAGACCCTATAACCGCACCGGCACAGCTTTCCCAATTTCCATACTGTTTTCGGTGACCTGACAATCCACTGCCAGCACCTGTACCCCGGCTGCGGATGCTTCCCGTAAAGCCCCGCCAAAGGCAGGGTCTGTGCTGTCATTGGGGTGCAGATACGTGACGTCTGCCATCTGCACAACAAACAAAACGTAAGCGCCAAAACCCTCCCGGACGGCTTTGGTCAGCCCTTGCAGATGCTTGACGCCCCTTGTGGTGGGCGCATCCGGAAATGCGCAAATGCCGTCACTTTCCAAAGTGACACCCTTGACTTCTAAAAAACAGGTCTTTCCGTCCTTTTCAAAGGAGAAATCAAACCGGGAATCTCCGTGAAAGGTTTCCGCTTTCAGGTCTTTCAGTTCTCCCAGACCGCCGCCCTTGAGCCACTCCCCGGCGGCAGTGTTCGGCGCCTGGGAATCTATATTGATGAGCCGCTTGCCCTTGCGCACGGCAATCAGGTCGAATTTTGTTTTCCGGGCAGGGTTCTGTGCTACCTGACAGAAAACCTCTGCCCCGGGCTGCAATAGCTCCCGGCAGCGCCCGGTATTTTTTACATGACAGATTTCCGTATTGCCCCCAATTTCCACGTGGGCAATAAAACGGTTCGGTCGGGCAAGGAACCTGCCTGCCACCATATGGGAATACTTCATTTGGCTGACCACCTTTCCGGAAATATCATACCAAACTCAGGGCAAAAAGCCAAGAAAAATTATCAGGAGAGCATTATGATTGCCAATTACCATACCCACACACCCCGTTGCCTGCACGCAGAGGGCACGGAGGAAGCGTATATTCAAGCGGCGCTGGAAGCTAAAATGGAAATCCTGGGCTTTTCCGACCATACGCCGCAGTTCTACCCCAACGGCCGGGTTTCCACTATCCGTATGCTTCCCCAGGAGCTGCCGGGATACGTCCGCACGCTGGAAGCACTCAGAGCAAAATATGCGCAAAAGCTGCAAATCCACATTGGACTGGAGGCAGAGTACTACCCGGATTTGTTCCCGGAGCTGCTTAGCTTTATCCGGGACAATGGGGTGGAATATTTGCTTTTGGGGCAGCATTGGTGCGTCAATGAAATCGGCGAGCCTTATAACGGCAGGGAAACGGCTGATGAAGCTCTGTTGGCGCGTTACTGTCACCAGGTGGCAGATGCTATGCAGACCGGGCTTTTTTCCTACATTGCCCACCCGGACATCTTGAATTTTGTGGGGGATGCGGCAGTTTACGAAAAGCATATCCGCTTTCTGTGCCGGGAGGCCAGAGAGAACCGAATTCCCCTGGAAATCAACCTGTTGGGAATGATAAACAACAAGCACTATCCCAATCCGGTGTTCTGGCGTATTGCCGGGGAGGAGGGCTGCCTGACGGTGATCGGCGCCGACGCCCATACACCCAGAGGACTGATTGTTCCGGAGCAGGAGGGGAATGCTCTGCAGATGGTGAAGGATTATGACCTGCAGCTTCTGAAAAAGGTGCAATTGCGAACAATTTATTAAGCAATGAAAAAAACGGCGGAAAGGTCTTGACTTTTTTTCACAGTATGATATAATGCAATGGCTTAATGGAGGCTTAGCTCAGCTGGTTAGAGCGCATGCTTCACACGCATGAGGTCACAGGTTCGAGTCCCGTAGTCTCCACCAAAAAAGACACCACCCAATCGGGTGGTGTCTTTTTTGGTATTGGCATTCAGACAAGGGACTCGAACCCATAGCAGTGCAACAGTCCGGTGGACTGTAATGAGGATATCCTCATTACATACCTTATGCCGATAAAATAATAATGCCGACAAGTGTGGCTTTTGTCAATGCTTGCAATATATCTTTCAACAAACATCGGCATTATATTTTTCGATCAGCTTTTAATGTAGATCCTCATCGTTTCCATATTTGAATGACCCAACCATTTCAACCAAAGATTAATACCCTCCCGCAGTAGAGCAAACTACTCTGCTGCGGATTTTTGTAACTTTTTAGCGAAGAAGTTCGGAAAAATTTTCAAAACCTATTGCATCACTCTTGGTTTAGTACTATAATTGCATTAGTGCAAAAACCAAAGCAGTGCTAAATGCTTTTGAGTACAGCAGGAACGAAGGAGGTAATCAAGTGGCTCGAAGAAGAGTTGTAACGACAAAATATGAGATCATTCAGGTTGCATCAGAATTTTTTATGAGTGTAGGGTATTCCAACACCTCA
>JAFXAQ010000010.1 GCA_017516925.1 Oscillospiraceae bacterium
AACCCGGAGGTCGTAGGTTCGAGTCCTGCCTCCGCAACCAAAAAAGACAGTCACCCATTCGGGTGGCTGTCTTTTTTATATGTGTCGGCAGAATTGGTGCTGTGCTCTCCGGGTTATGAGACCGGCGAGCGTAGCTCGTTGGGGGAGCGAGGGGAGCGCCGCCGGTGGCGGAAGGAGCGACCCGAGCGAGTGGCAGCGGTCTATATTTTCAAGGCGTCGCCGTACGCCACCGAAAATATAGGGCACCGCAACAGGGGAGATACGCAGAACCGTTTTCTGTAAATTTTCGTCACAAAGACAAAATCGAGTCCTGCCGACCCGACCAACAATGCGAACCGAAAAAGATATCGGTTTGAAAAACCCCGAAACCCGGGCGGTTTCGGGGTTTTTTCGTGCCTTTTTTCAAGGTGGAATTCAAAAGATATCATTTCCTAAAAATGACCTTTGGGGAGGACTTGAACTTCTTACCAAAGCAATATTGAGTGGAAAAATCTGCACTTATATGATATAATCAATTCGATAGATAAGAATTTGGCGGACTGTTGAACAAATTTGAACTTTCAGCGATACAATTACACGTTTGTGTTTACATAGATATCCCGAATCGAAAGGAGATGTTCATTTATGAATAGAAACTATAATCTGGTTACTATTAAAGCATTGAATTTGGAGGGAGACTATATTTTGCTGTAACCCCTCCACAACAAACAGGAGGAATTATGTCTAATATTGAACTAACACGAATTGATGAGAATAACTTCATACAAGCATTTAACTTAAAATTGGACAGAGAACAAGAGCAATTTGTTTCTAATCCAATTAGGAGTTTAGCACAAGCATATGTATATTATAATCAATGCACACCTTTTGGAATATTTGATAGTGACAAAATGGTTGGCTACGTGATGGTGATATATGATTATGACCTTGCAGAGTATAATATTTGGCATATGATGATTGATGTTGCTTATCAACATCAAGGATTTGGAGCTCTTGCTTTAAGAAAATGTTTGGATTATATTGCATCCAAGCCGTTTGGCCCATCTAACAAAGTAGTATTAACTTGCAATAAAGACAACTCAATTGCACTGCATCTGTATAATAAGTATGGTTTCAAAGAAACTGGTAATTTAGATGAGGATGAATTAGAACTTGTTTTGTTTCTGTAAAGCTTAATCAATCCCAATTTGTTGGCCAGTTTCAACCTTGATATCTTTTTCGGTGCTACGAGCCAAAAACGAAAGCAGTCCAATGGACTGCTTTTTCGTTTTTGGAACGATGTGTTCCGCAAGCGGAACGTGATGCGCACTTTGTGCGTGATGTTGCCTTCGGCAGTGATGTGCGCTGCGGCGCGTGAGAAGGAACACATCACATCACTTTGCGACAACGGCGCAATACATCACTGTGCGATTGCACTACATCACTTGACCGTCAGGGCATACATCACTTTATGGTCTGACCATTATGGGTGTAGGTGAATGACCAGTCATTTCCCACACAATTATTGGTGATTTTCTTTTCCGTGAATGTCAGTTCATATATGCCGTATGAATAATTCCCCTCGGGAGTTGCAGGTGTTGTTTGTGTTTGCCCCTCAACACCGCAGGCAGACAGCAATAGCGCCAGCAGACAGACAATGCAAACAATCTGTTTCATAACCCTACCTCATTAAAAAAGCACACCCCGAAGGGTGTGCCGAAAAAGTGTTTCCCTCGGTTTCGCTACCACACTACACCGACAAATATCCACAGGGAATAAGGGGAAAACACCTTTTACCAAGGTAGTATTTCCCTGTGGATAGAAATATTGCATATTAAAGTGTAGTGTGGTATGAATACATACTACCACAACAAACCGAAATGCAAAGTCAATAAAACCACGGTTGAAGGCGGCAGCTGTAAGGTGGCGGGAACATTGCAGGTATGTGCGGAATATCCTGAATTAGGCGAAATCTGCGTTTCGCCAAAATGAATGGTCAGGAGAAACGGATATGGGCGAATATCAATATGTTACCACCAATGATTGCGGGGCAGCCAATGCCGGCTGCAGACCCGTATACCAAAGAACAGAGGGCGTGCAAATCAAATGCCGCACCTACGGCGCAACCACCATTCCCGCAGATACTGAAGTGGGAACCACGTTCCCCCTGGTGAACCTGAATGTGGACACCAGAGGGTACAAGAAGCCTTGCGTCAAGGTGGAGTTTCTGAGCAATATCCTCACTGCTACCGCTACCGCCACCTTAAATTTCCAGGTGTTCCGGCAATGCGACGGTCAGCTGAGCCCTGTGCCCGCAGGACCGATTTGGACCTTCAGCAGAACGGTAGATACTGCAGATGAAGCCAACGCCTTCGGTTTTGCTACCTGCGATTGCGACAACTGCAATTGCGGCTGCTGCAACTACAGTGTGGTAGCTACCGTGGTAGGCACCGATACTACCGGAACCGTGACAATCAACAATGCCACCTTGATCGCAACCGTGGTCGAAGAAGCAGATTGCTAAAACAGAAAAACCCGGTGTCGTTGACCAGACGGCACCGGGTTTTCCCATGAAAAGAGAGAGGTTAGAAAATGAAAAAGCATAACAGGGATATACCTGTAGTTACTTATATTATAACTGTATATATGGAAAAAACAATAAAGCAATTATTAAATAAGTATGAAGAGTGTAAAAAATGCGCCTGAAAATTTATGCAAACTGCACAAATTATATCCTGTGAGGGAATGGAAAAACCCAACGGAAAAAGCGGTTGCAAAATAAAAAGAAATAGGCTACAATGTAAAGGTAATTTTTGTAAGGAGATGAGTGTGTTGCGAGAGATTTCTGCACAAAGGATAACGGAGACGGTGAAGCACCTGTGTATTGAGGCCAACTGCTTCCTGCCTCAGGATATGAAGGACCGCATTCAGGAAAGCTTTGAAGCGGAGCCGTGGCCCCAGGCCCGGGAGATTTTGGAGCGTATCATCGAGAATTATCAGATTGCCGATGAAACTGCCCGTCCCATTTGCCAGGATACCGGTATGGCCTGCGTATTTGTCACTGTGGGACAGGAGGTACATATTGACGGTGATTTGACCGAGGCCATCCATGAGGGTGTCCGCCAGGGCTACACCGAGGGCTTCCTGCGCAAGAGCGTTGTCCGTGACCCGCTGGACAGAGTTAACACCGGGGATAATACTCCCGCGATGATTTATTATGACATCGTGCCCGGAGATAAGGTGGAAATTACCGTCGCCCCCAAGGGCTTTGGCAGCGAGAATATGAGTCAGGTTAAAATGCTCAAGCCCTCTGACGGACTGCAGGGTGTCAAGGATTTCATCCTGAAGGTAGTAGAGGATGCCGGTCCCAATCCCTGCCCCCCCATTGTGGTGGGTGTCGGTGTGGGCGGAACCTTTGATAAGGCTGCCTTTATGGCGAAAAAAGCCTTGATGCGCTCCAGTGATGCGCGTCATCCTGAGCCTTTCTGGGCGCAGCTGGAAGCGGAAATGCTGGAGAAAATCAATCAGCTGGGTATCGGTCCTCAGGGCTTTGGCGGCAAGACAACCGCCCTGTGTGTCAATATTGAAAAGTGCCCTACCCACATTGCGGGTCTGCCCATTGCGGTCAATATCAACTGCCATGTGACCCGACATAAGACGGAGGTGCTGTAAGATGCCTATTTCTATCAAAACCCCTTTAACCCGTGACGCAGCCCGGAAGCTGAAATCCGGCGATAGCTGCCTGATTTCCGGTGTGATTTACACTGCCCGTGACGCTGCCCATAAGCGGCTGTGCGAGCTGGTGGAGCAGGGCAAGGAGCTGCCGCTGGACGTAAAAGACAGCGTTATTTACTTTGTTGGTCCCACCCCGGCACGTCCAGGTGAGGCTATCGGCTCTGCCGGACCCACCACTTCCTACCGTATGGATGCCTACAGCCCCACAATGATTGCCCAGGGACAGACCGGTATGATCGGTAAGGGCAAGCGCAACGACGAAGTGATTGCGGCGATGAAAGAGCACGGCGCAGTGTATTTCGGCGCTATCGGCGGCTGCGGCGCACTGCTTTCCAAGTGCATCAAAAAGGCAGAGGTCATTGCCTATGACGATTTGGGTGCAGAGGCAATTCGCCGCCTGGAAGTGGAAGATTTTCCTGTGGTCGTGATTATCGACAGCGAAGGAAACAACTTATATGAAACCGGCCGCAAGGCTTACTTAGAAAGAGGATGAAAGAAACTATGGACTACGCAAAAGAATCATTAAGACTCCACGGTGAGTGGGGCGGAAAAATTGAAGTCATCAGCAAGGTGCCCTGTAATACCAAGGAGGACCTGTCTTTGGCATACACCCCCGGTGTTGCCCAGCCTTGCTTGGAAATTCAGAAGGACGTGGACAAGTCCTATGAGCTGACCCGCCGTCATAATTTGTGCGCCGTGATTACCGACGGCACGGCTGTTTTGGGTCTGGGCGATATCGGCCCCGAGGCAGGTATGCCGGTTATGGAGGGCAAGTGCGCCCTGTTTAAGGCCTTCGGCGATGTGGATGCCTTCCCTCTTTGCGTTAAGAGCAAAGACGTGGATGAGTTCGTCAATGCAGTGTACCTGATTTCCGGTTCCTTCGGCGGCATCAATCTGGAGGATATCTCTGCGCCTCGCTGCTTTGAGATTGAGCAGAAGCTGAAAGAAAAGTGCGACATTCCCATTTTCCATGACGACCAGCACGGCACTGCCGTGATTACCCTGGCAGGTCTTGTCAATGCCTTGAAGGTGGTCGGCAAGAAGAAGGAAGACGTAAAGATTGTCACCTCCGGCGCCGGCGCCGCTGCCATTGCCATTGTGAAACTGCTGCTCAGCGCAGGCTTCAAGAACGTGATTATGACCGACCGTACCGGCGCTATCTATGCCGGACGTGAGGGACTGAACTGGATTAAGGAAGAAATGGCGCAGGTTACCAACCTGGAGAAGAAGCAGGGCAAGCTGGCGGATGTGATTGTGGGCGCTGACGTGTTCATCGGTGTTTCTGCCCCCGGCACCCTGACTACCGAGATGGTCAAGACCATGGCAAAGGATGCCATTATCTTTGCCTGCGCCAACCCTACACCGGAGATTTTCCCCGAGGATGCCAAGGCTGGCGGCGCAAGAGTAATTTCCACCGGACGTTCCGACTTCCCCAACCAGATCAATAATGTTCTGGCATTCCCCGGCATTTTCCGTGGTACCTTTGATGTCCGTGCCAGCGAGATTAACGAGGAGATGAAGGTTGCTGCCGCTGAGGCGCTGGCAAACCTGATTTCCGACGACGAGCTGAACGAGGAATACATCATCCCTGCTGCCTTTGACCCCCGTGTGGGTCCGGCCGTTGCCAAGGCAGTTGCCGAGGCAGCCCGGAAAACCGGCGTTGCAAGAATTTGATAAATCTGACCCGACAGCTTTGCTGTCGGGTTGCTTGCAAGGAGACAAGCTATGAAATTGAAACGAATTTGGCAGCTGTTTTGCACTTTTTTCAAAATCGGCGCCTTTACCTTTGGCGGAGGATATGCGATGATTCCGCTGATTCAAAAAGAAACGGTGGAGAAAAAGGGCTGGATTACCGATGAGGATATTCTGGAGATTATTGCCATTGCCGAATCCACCCCCGGACCCATTGCCATCAACTCTGCCACCTTTGTGGGCTACCGTACTGCCGGTTTTTGGGGCGCATTTGCTGCCACCCTGGGAGTGGTGCTGCCCAGCTTTATGATTATATTGGCGATTTCCTATGTGCTGCGTCAGTTCCAGCAGCTAAAGGCTGTCCAGTATGCCTTCAACGGTATCCGGGCAGGTGTGCTGGCGTTGCTGTTTAAGGCGCTTTGGTCGATGTACCAGAAAGCGCCTAAAAGCTGGGTGAGCTACACGGTTATGGCAGGTGCCTTTGTGCTGACTGCATTTTTAAATGTGAACGTGCTGTTTGTAATCATCGGCTGCGCTGTGTTCGGACTGGTCACGTCCTTGCTGGTAAAGAAGGAGGCAGAAAAATGATTTATCTGGAGCTGTTTTATACCTTCTTTATGATTGGCGCCTTTACCTTTGGCGGCGGTTATGCGATGCTGCCGCTGATACAGGAGCAGGTAGGGGTGCGTTGGGGAGATGTGATTTCTCAGCAAAGTATGATTGACTTTGTGGCGGTCAGCGAATCTACCCCTGGTCCCTTTGCCATCAATATGGCAACCTATATTGGCTCAGAGATGGGCGGTGTGTTTGGCTCCTTCTGCGCCACCTTAGGTGTGGTGCTACCCAGCTTTATGATTATTCTGATTGTTGCCAAATGCTACGACAGATTTAAGGAAAGCCATATCGTGAAGGGCTGTATGACCGGCTTGAAGCCTGCAGTGGTGGGGCTGATCGGCAATGCGGTTTTGGGCGTTTTGATGACAGTGTTTTTCCCTGCCGGTATTTCCCTGAGTGTTTTTACCGGCATCAGCTTTTATATCTATGCCGCTATTTTCGGTGTAATGCTGTTGCTGGCTCTTAAAAAAGTGCATCCGATTCTCATCATTTGCCTGTCGGCTGTCATTGGCATTGCAGTGGGCTATTTGGGCTTTTAATGTAACAGCGGTTTTTCGGTAATCCCGGAAAGCCGCTGCAATTTTTATTGACACTTGCAATAAAAGGGCTTATTTTGTATAATATAATGTATCGACCGAAAACGGATGTGATTTTATGCGTGGAAAGACAGGAAAAAAACTCCTGCCAACCCAAATAATTGCTATCAGCTTTGCCCTTGTCATTTTGGCAGGAGCAGTCCTTTTGTGCCTGCCCATTGCGTCCCGAAACGGACAGTCCCTGGGCTTTCGCACGTCCTTGTTTACCGCCACTTCTGCAACCTGCGTTACCGGGCTTATCCTGGGAGATACTTGGACGCTGTTCAGTGGCTTTGGGCAGGCGGTGATTATCACCTTGATTGAAATCGGCGGTCTGGGCTTTATGTCTGTTGCCTCCTTGGTGATTTTTATGCTGCGGCGAAAAATCGGTTTGCGGCAGCGCCTGGTGATTGCCCAGGCATTGAGTGTGGAAGAAATTGCGGATGTTGTCCGCATCCAGAAGTGGGTGCTTTGGGGCAGCCTGATTGTTCAGACCACCGGCGCATTGGTGTTGTTTTTCCGCTTCTTGCCGGAATACGGCTGGGCACGGGGGGCAAAGTGGGGTGTATTTCACGCCATTTCCGCATTTTGTAACGCTGGCTTTGACATTGTAGGTGATGTATCCGGCGGTGTGGGTATGATGTACTTTGCGGATGACCCGGTGGTGCTCATCACCCTGATGACGCTGATTGTGGTCGGCGGACTGGGCTTTTTTGTGTGGCAGGAAATTGCGGTGCGGCGCAGCTTCCGCAAATTCGGCATTTATACGAGGCTGGTGCTGCTTACCTCCGGGGTGCTGATATTGGCAGGGGCTTTGCTTTTTGGCATTCTGGAATGGAACAATCCCCAGACCCTGGGGGCAATGCCTGTGTGGCAGAAAATTCTCAATGCTTTCTTTCAGTCTGTTACCACCCGTACCGCTGGCTTTGCTTCGTTGGATCAGGCGGCGCTGACGGAGGGCAGTAAGGCAGTCAGCGTCCTTTGGATGCTCATCGGCGGCGCCTCCGGTTCTACCGCCGGCGGTGTGAAAATGGTAACCTTCCTGGTGTTGATTTTGTTCGTCATTTCCCGGGCACGGGGGAAAAGCAATGTTACCGTATTTCACAGAACCATCCCGCAGGCGAAGGTGCTGGATGCAGCTGCTTTGATTTCGCTTGTTTTGGGACTTGCGTTTTTGGGCGCCATCTTTATTACGGCAACCTCTCCTGTAGGCTTCACAGATGCGCTGTATGAAACAGCCTCTGCTCTGGCAACAGTAGGCTTGACTGCCGGGGTAACACCCCTGCTGAGCGTTCCGGCGCAGATTATGATTATGATTTTTATGTACTTTGGTCGGGTGGGAATTCTCACCATCAGCCTGGGCTTTATGATGGGCGATCAGGCAGAGGAGCGTTTCCGCTATGCATATACCAATGTTTTAATCGGATAGGAGGCAAATATGAAATCCTTTGTTGTAATAGGGCTTGGTCGGTTCGGTATGCAGGTGGCAAGAAAGCTCAGCCAACAGGGCTGTGAGGTTTTGGCGCTGGACATCTCTGGGGATTTGGTACAGCAGCTGGGAGAAGTTGTAACCCAGGCGGTGATTGCAGATGCCCGGGATAAGGAGGTTCTGCGCTCTCTGGGTGTAAAAGACTTTGATTGCGCAGTGGTAGCCATTGGCGACAGCTTGTCTGATTCGGTTTTGGCGACCCTGAACCTGAAAGAGCTGGGTGTTCCCCAGATTATTTGCAAGGCACACGATGAGACCCACCGGCACGTGCTGGAAAAGCTGGGGGCGGACCGTGTGGTAATTCCGGAGCAGGAAAATGCGGACCGCCTGGCTATGAGTCTGGCAAGCAACAATGTGCTGGACTATATTGAGCTGTCCTCAGATTATGGCATTATCGAAGTACCGGTGCCTGCATCCTGGGAAAATAAAAGCCTGATTGAGCTGAATGTCCGGGCGAAGCTGGGCGTCAATATTCTGTCGGTGAAGCGGGGCGGCAGCATTACAGTCTCACCTGCTGCGGACTACCGCATGGCGAAAGGGGACATTATGCTGGTGCTGGGGGAAACCGCAGCCCTGGAAGCGGTGCAAAAGCTATGACAGAAAGAATTACTTCCCGGAAGAATCCGCTTTTGCAGCAGGTGCGGCGCTTGCTGACCTCCAGAAAGGAACGGGAGCAGACAGGACTTTTTGTGGCTGACGGTACCAAGCTTTTGGAAGAAGCCGTCCGCTGGTGTCCGGGACTGGACACGGTGATTTTGTCAGACAGCGTTGCGGCGGAAGTGCCGGAAGGTGTTCGGCTTGTCCGGGTGCCGGAGGATGTGATGGAGAGTATTTCTCCGATGCAGACACCCCAGGGTGCGCTGTTTCTGTGCCGGTTGCCGGAAAAAACAGCCTTTGCTCCCAAACCGGGGATGCTGCTGCTGGACGGCATTCAGGACCCGGGTAATTTGGGGACAATCCTGCGTACAGCGGATGCCTTAAATGTGCCTGTAGCTCTGCTGGAGGGCTGTGCCGACCCTTATAGCCATAAGGTTGTCAGAGCCAGTATGGGTGCGGTGTTTCGTATGGCGGTGCAGCAGACCACCTGGGAGGAAGCCCGGGAGCAATGTGAAAAAGCCGGTATCCCTGTGGCAGTGACGGCGCTTTCCGATCGGTCTGTTGACCTGCGGCAGGCGGCCGTGGAAAATTTGGCCGTGGTCATTGGCAGCGAGGGACAGGGAGTGCGGCAGGAGATTTTGGAAAATGCCGGGCAGGAACTGATTATTCCTATGAATCCCCGGTGTGAATCCCTGAACGCAGCCGTTGCCGCCGCCATCGTGATGTGGCAAATGCAAACATAGAAAGAGAGAACAAAAAATGCTGGTACATTGGGTGTGGTATGCCACCTTGCCAAAGCTGTCTTTGCAACAAAAGCTGACGCTTTTGGAGCATTATCCAAGTCCGGAGGATATCTTTTATTCTGCGGACTTTCCGGAGCTTCCGGATGATATTGCCCAGGCGCTGGAGAACAAGGACCTGACTTTGGCACGGAGTATATTGAGGGTCTGCGGAGAGACCCAGGTCAGTGTGCTGGCGATGACGGATTCTGCATACCCTTCCAGATTGCGGAATATCTCTGACCCACCCTTGGTACTATATTATAAAGGTGCGCTGCCGGATTTTGCCGGTCGGCCGGTGATTGGCGTTGTGGGAACCCGGAAGGCAACGGCTTATGGAAACAACAATGCCCGGGTTATCTCCCGGCAAATTGCCCGGTGCGGCGGTTTGGTGGTTTCCGGCGGCGCCGGCGGTATTGATACCGCTGCGCTGCAGGGTGCTGCCCAGACAGGACGGCAGACAGTTGCAGTATTGGGCTGCGGTGTGAATGTGGTGTATCCGGCCTCCAACCGGGACTTGTTTACCCAGATATCCAAAAACGGCTGCCTGATGTCAGAATATCCCCCGGAAACGGGGCCAAAGCCTTGGCAATTTCCGGAACGAAACCGGATTATCAGTGGCCTGTCGGACGGTGTGCTGGTGGTGGAGGCGCCGGAGAAAAGCGGCGCGCTGATTACCGCCCGGAATGCCGTAGAGCAGGGCAGAGATGTGTTTGCGGTTCCCGGCAATATCGGTGTGCCTGCCTGCGCAGGCAGTAACGCATTGCTGCAGGAGACTGCGATTTCTGTTTCTTCCGGCTGGGATGTGGTGAAGCGCTATGCGGATTTGTATCCGGATGTGACCCCGGCAGGTATGGAACCGAAGGCAGATTTTTCCCGGGTACGGGTGGCGCAGCCGGTATCTTACCCCGAGCAAAACACCCAGCCTGACAAAAAATCCATTGACAATCCGGCGATTAACGCTTATAGTGTCCTAGATAACAGCCTGACAGAGCAGGAGAAAGCGGTTCTGCACTGCTTGTCCAATACGCCGGTGGCTGTGGACGAGGTTATCACCAAAACCGGAATTCCGGCTACGGAGGTTTTGCGGGTGATCACAGCCCTTGCGCTGAAGGGATTGGTAACCAACCACCCGGGCAGACTGGTATCTTTAAATTAAATTTAGGCGATGGAGGAAACCATGGCAGAAACCAAGCTTGTAATTGTGGAGTCGCCCTCCAAGGCGAAGACCATTGGAAAATATTTAGGACCCGGCTACGTGGTCAAGGCCAGTATGGGTCATTTGCGGGACTTGCCCAAAAGCACCATGGGTGTGGACATTGACGGCGGTTTTGAGCCGGAATATGTGCCGATGGACACCAAGTCCGAGATTATTGCGGATTTACGCAAGGCTGCCAAGCAGGCAGAAAAAGTGTATCTGGCAACGGACCCGGACCGTGAGGGCGAAGCCATTTCCTGGCATTTGAAGGAGCTTTTGAAGCTTCCGGATGAAAAAACCTGCCGGGTGACCTTTAATGAGATTACCCAAAGAGTTGTCAGTGAATCCATCCAAAATCCCAGAAATATCGACAGCGCTCTGGTGGATGCCCAGCAGGCACGTCGGGTTCTGGATAGAATTGTGGGCTACCAGCTGTCCCCGCTGCTTTGGAAAAAAGTGCGCCGGGGTCTGTCTGCCGGTCGTGTGCAGTCTGTGGCAACCCGGCTGGTGGTGGACAGAGAAAATGAAATCAGAGCCTTCCAGCCTAAGGAGTACTGGTCCTTGGAGGTTATGCTGAACCGGGTGGGTAAGCCCGGCAGCTTTGCAGCGCGTTATCACGGCACTACCAAGAAAATTGAGCTGGAAAACGAGGCCCAGACCGATAAGGTGATTGCCGATATCACCGGTAAGGAATTTACCGTGACCAGTGTCAAGCGGGCGGAAAAGAAGCGCACTGCTGCGCCGCCTTTTACCACCTCCACCTTGCAGCAGGAGGCATCCCGGAAGCTGAATATGACCCCCAAGCGCACCATGACCATTGCCCAGCAGCTGTATGAAGGTGTGGACGTGGCAGGGGAGGGCACTTTGGGTCTTATCACCTATATGCGTACCGACTCTCTGCGCCTTTCTGACGAAGCGATGGCGGCTGCGGGGCATTTCATCAAGAACCGCTATGGCAAGGATTACTACTACGGAAAGCCCCATGTTTTCAAGACAAAAACCGGCGCTCAGGATGCCCACGAGGCGATCCGCCCCACCCATGTGGAGCTTGACCCAGAGCGCATTCAAAGCAGCCTGACCAAGGAGCAATACCGGCTTTACAAGCTGATTTGGAGCCGCTTTTTGGCTTCCCAGATGGCAAATGCCGTGTATGACACCGTAGCGATCGATACCCTGTGTGCCGGTCATACCTTCCGCAGCACCCACCAAAGCCTGAAATTCTCCGGCTTTATTGCGGTTTATGAGGAGGGACGTGACGAGGAAGGAGAGGCTGTAGGCTCTCCGCTGCCGGACTTGCAGGAAGGGGATAAAGCGCTGGCAACGGATGTGAAGAAGGAACAGCACTTTACCCAGCCCCCCGCCCGGTATACCGAGGCAACCCTTGTGAAAGCAATGGAAGAAAAGGGTGTGGGTCGCCCCTCTACCTATGCGGGCATTGTCTCCACCATTCAAGACAGGGAATACGTCCAGAAAATTGATAAGCGCCTGTCGCCCACTGCCTTGGGCGAGGTGGTAAACGGACTGATGCTGGAACGGTTCCAGGATATTATCGATGTGGAATTTACCGCCAATATGGAAAGCCGGCTGGACGATGTGGAAGCAGGCAAGCGCCAGTGGAAAACGGTTTTGGCTGACTTTTATAAGCAGTTCCATCAGGAAATGCTGGATGCGGAAGCTGCCCTGGAGGGTGTGCGGCTGAAGGTGCCGGATGAGGTCACAGAGGAAATCTGTGAGGAATGCGGACGGAATATGGTGGTGAAAATCGGTCGGTTCGGTAAATTCCTGGCTTGCCCGGGTTTTCCGGAGTGTACCAACACCAAGCCGATTGTGGAAAGAATGCCCGGTCGCTGCCCCAAGTGCGGCAGCACCATTTTGAAGCGGAAATCCAAGCGTGGCTTTGCCTACTATGCCTGCGAGCGTGGGGCGGATTGCGGCTTTATGAGCTGGGATGTGCCCACAGCAGAGGATTGCCCCACCTGCGGACAGACCTTGTTCAAGAAGTCCGGTCGGGGCAGAATGAAGCCCTTCTGTATCAATGAAGCCTGCAAGGATTTCCTGCCGGAGGACAAGCGGGGCTACTATAAGAAGGCGGAAACCGCCAAAGCAGACGGCGAAGCGCCTGCCAAGAAAACAACCAAAAAAACCACGAAAAAGACAGGGAGCAAGAAAAAATGAGTGAGGTAAAGGTGATCGGCGCAGGGCTTGCCGGTGCGGAAGCTGCCTGGCAGCTGGCGCAGCGGGGAATTTCCGTGACGCTCTATGATATGAAGCCCGGGAAAAAGTCTCCGGCGCACCACGCAGACACCTTTGCGGAGCTTGTGTGCTCCAACTCCCTTCGTGGAGACCGGCTGGAAAATGCGGTGGGACTTCTCAAGGAGGAACTGCGCCGTCTGGACAGTGTGATTTTGTCCTGCGCCGAAGCTACCCGGGTTGAAGCCGGTGGCTGTCTGGCGGTGGACAGACAGGGCTTTTCCAGCCTTGTGACGGAAAAGCTGAAAAGCCATCCCAATATTACCTTTTGCTCCGAGGAGATTACCCAGGTGCCGGAAGGACCTGCGATTATCGCTACGGGACCGCTGACCTCAGATGCGCTGTCTCAGGCTATCGGCGAATATTTTGGTGAAGGGTATTTGCACTTTTTTGATGCCGCCGCCCCTCTGGTTACGGCAGAATCAGTGGATATGACAAAGGCCTGGTGGCAGTCCCGGTATGACCGGGGTACTCCGGACTATATTAACTGCGCAATGAACAAAGAGGAGTACGAGGCGTTCCTGGATGCGCTGATTTCCGCCGAGGAAGCCGAAGTGCACGGCTTTGAGGATAAAAATGTCTTTGAGGGCTGTATGCCGGTGGAGGTTATGGCACGCAGAGGTCGGGATACCCTGCGTTTTGGACCGTTAAAGCCTGTGGGATTAACGGACCCTGCAACCGGGAAGGAGCCTTATGCGGTGGTTCAGCTGCGGCAGGACAATGCGGCAAAGAGTGTGTTTAATCTGGTGGGCTTCCAGACCCACCTGAAATTCCCGGAGCAAAAGCGTGTGTTTTCGATGATTCCGGCGCTGAAAAATGCGGAGTTTGTCCGCTACGGCGTGATGCACCGCAATACCTTCCTGCAATCGCCCAAGCTGCTGGATAAATATTATGCGGACCGCCGTAATCCTTTGGTTGCCTTTGCCGGGCAGATGACCGGTGTGGAGGGCTATGTGGAAAGCGCTGCCTCCGGGTATTTAGCCGGTGTTGCTATGGCGGCGAAGGTCCGGGGAAAGCCCCTGCCGGAGTTCCCTCAGGAAACAGCCATCGGCGCTTTGGGCTTATATATCAGTGATGAACGGATTGGAAATTTCCAGCCGATGAATATCAATTTCAGCATCATTTCCCCTTTGGAAACAAGAATTCGCAAGAAAGCAGAGAAAAACCTTGCCCTTGCAAATCGCTCTCTGGCAATCATTGACCGGCTGGCAAAGGAAGTTTAGAAAGAGGTGTTCCAATGAAAATCATTTTGGATGCAATGGGTGGCGATTTAGCACCGGAAGCTCCGGTGATGGGCGCAGTGCAGGCGGCAAAGGATTTTGGCGCCCAGATTACCCTGGTGGGCAGAGGCGATGAAATTCTGGAGGTTCTGCGTAAGCACAGCATTGAAAATCTGCCTGCTGGCGTGGAAATCGCCAACGCAGAGGAAGTGGTGGATATGCACGATGACCCCGCCAATGTCATCCGGAAAAAGAAGAATTCCTCTATGGTCATTGGTTTGAAGATGGTGGCAGAGGGAGAAGGGGATGCCTTTATTTCTGCCGGCAGTACCGGTGCGCTGCTTTCCGGCGCTACCTTGATTGTCAAGCGTGTCAAGGGTATTCGCCGGGCGGCGATGGGTCCTGTGATGCCCAATAAGGCCGGTGGCAGGACTGTGATTTTGGACTGCGGCGCCAACGCTGAGTGTACTCCGGAATTTTTGCTGCAGTTCGGCTTGGTGGGCAGTCTCTATGCCCAAAAATACTTAGGGGTTGAAAGCCCCAGGGTGGGACTTCTCAATATCGGCACAGAGGACACGAAGGGTACCCCCCTGCAAAAGGAAGCCTATGCTTTGCTGACGGAGGCCTGCAAGCAGGGTGTGCTGAACTTTGTGGGCAATGTGGAAGCCAGAGATGTGCCTCTGGGCGCTGTGGATGTGGTGGTGTGTGACGGCTTTGCCGGAAACGTGCTGCTGAAGTCCATTGAGGGCACCGCTATGTTTATGGGCAGCTTGATGAAGCACCGGATTTTTAAGCGAAATCTGTTCTCCAAAATCGGCTACCTGTTCTGTAAGCCCGGGGTGGATGAAGTGATGAAAATGCTGGACTACCGGGAGATTGGCGGCACCCAGTTCCTGGGCATTAAAAAGCCGGTGATAAAGGCTCACGGTTCCTCTGATGCCTTGGCATTCCGCAATGCGGTGCGTCAGGCAATGGATGCGGCAGACAGCGATATCTCCGTGGAATTGGAGCAGGAACTGAAAGCCCTTTCTGCTGTGGAGGCGCCTGAAAATGATTAAGGATTTAGAAGTATCCATCGGCTACCGCTTTCAAAATATTATCCTTTTGCAAAATGCGCTGACCCACTCCTCCTATGCCAATGAACGGTGGCACGACAGCCTGAAAAGCAATGAACGGCTGGAGTTTTTGGGGGATTCTATTCTGGGGATGGTGGTGGCGGAGCACCTTTACAAAACCTTTGAAAACCGTCCGGAGGGTGAGCTGACCCGGATGCGTGCGGATATGGTCTGCGAGCAAGCTCTGGCGGAGATTGCCAACCGCCTGCAGCTGGGAGGCTATCTGCTTCTTGGTCACGGAGAGGAGCAGGGGAATGGCAGAACCAGAGATTCCATTTTGGCAGATGCGGTGGAGTCTGTGATTGCGGCGTTGTTTCTGGACGGCGGTATGGACGCCGCCCGGAAATTCATTGAAAAATTTGTGCTGTGCAATGTACCCACCACAAAACTGCACAATATGGACTATAAAACCACCTTGCAGGAGCAGGTGCAGCAGAAGAAAAATCAGGTGTTGACCTATACGCTTCTGAGAGAAAGCGGACCGGACCACGATAAGCGGTTCTGTGTTGGCGTTTCTCTCAATGGCGAGCTGGTGGGGCAGGGTGAGGGAAGCAGCAAAAAACGTGCGGAACAGGACGCTGCCCACTATACCCTGAAAAAACTCTTCCCGGAAGTACTTTAAAGAAAAGACCGTTGGCTGAGCCAACGGTCTCAGAGTGTCAAAGAACCCCCAAATCGCCAAAACACAACAATATTGAAAAAGCAATCTGCCGATATTAAGTTGTCATTGCGAAACCAGTGTCGCAACACTGGTTGTGGCAATCCGTTTCCTAAAATATCTTGCTACCGCAAGGTGTTTTGGCTTACTGCACAAACCGGACCCTAACGTACCATCTGTACGCCGACGGGTCCGGTTTGCTTGTCTTTGGCGCTTCTTTGACCTCTGTCAGTCTGTCAAAAAGTACTTTTTTGACAGACAAAGTTTTGCATAATTTTTTGCATTTTTGGCATCCTTTAATTAGGAGGGATGTTTATGACAGATAAGGAATATAATCGCCTGGTGCAGGATATGGCGCCAAAATCCCCCATTTGGAAGGACTGTATCAACGCTTTTTGGGTAGGCGGGTTGATTTGCGCCATTGCCCAGCTGATTTTAAACGGCTATCTTGCTCTGGGAATAGAAAAAAACGACGCTTTCACCGCCACCTCTATGTCGATGGTGGTGCTGTCGGCATTACTCACCGGACTGAGCCTTTACGATGATATTGCCAAATTTGCCGGCGCAGGTACCCTGGTGCCCATCACCGGCTTTGCCAATTCCGTCGCCGCCCCCGCCGTAGAATTCAAAACCGAAGGATTCGTCCTCGGCGTCGGCGCAAAGATGTTTACAATTGCTGGACCTGTTATCGTCTACGGCACTGTGGCGAGTGTGATTTATGGGGTTATTTATTGGATAACGACTATACTATAAAAACAGGCGGTCAATGACCGCCTGTTTAGCTTTTTATTTTCTTTCTATTTCGGGAATCTCAAATTCCACTACAAAATTCTTTCGACTACCTTTTGCTGATTCAATTTTGATTTCGAGTAAATACCGTCCGTTGCCAAGTTTCTCAATAGTATCACTTATCCACCAGGGTTTATCAATACTATTTATATCAATATCGGGCGTTTTGATTTTATAGTTGTATAACCGAATTGTTTTAATGTTTCGTTCGTACAAAGCGTTTTTGCTGTTCAATTCAATTTCTAAACAATTGTACTTTAACGGTTTTTCTTTATAGTCAGGTGCTAATTGTAATTCGGAAACAGAGAGAATAACAGCGTCGTGAAGTCCATATTTCCAGTACCAATCCGGAAACTGCGCGTAATATTCTTCGAGCTTTTTTACCGCAGCCTCTATCCCTTTTTTGCTCATAAAAACACCTCACTTTATTTCATTATACCACACCGCCAATGTAATGTAAATATTTTTGCAAAAGGGTGTGTCCTATATTGACAGCAGCAGAGGGGTTTGTCTTAGGAGTTGGTGCAAAGATGTTCACAATAGCGGGACCGGTGATCGTGTATGGTGTTTCAGCAAGTGTAGTTTATGGACTTATTTATTGGATAACGACTTTATTTTGAAAGCACACCGCAATCTTTTTGGTTGCGGTGTGCTTTTTCTTATGCTACAATTATTACATAACAATAAGGGAGGTGTTTTCTATGCTTGTACATAGTAGCTTGGAAATCGCCGGAGAGGTTCCGGCAAAATAAGAATTTTACCGGAGGTAATATGACAAAAAAGGAATTCAAAGAGGCGATGCTTCGAGGTCTTGGCAGATGCGTGATTGCTGTCAGGAAAGAACCGGAGAAATATCGTGATATTGTACTTTGGGCTTGCAAAAGGAATTTTGCTTACGATGCCCAAAGTGAGGGCACAAGGTCGTGGTATACCTATACGATGGTAAATGCCTACCCCGATAAGGAAACCTTTATTGACGCTACGGCAGATGCACTCAAACGGTATCGACCTAATGGTAGTTGGGATTTGCTGCACTTGAGTGAAATCCTGATGTTCTTTGCGATGGACGGCTATGAATCTGCCCGAAATGCTTTGGAGGAGAAATATAAGGAAGTACTGACGGGGATGTTTGCGCGGAAACGCAGACCAAACCGTGTATTTCACGAACTGTCGGATTTAGAACAGCTTGGTTTGGTATTGGCTGTTGACAGCAAATCCTTTCTGCGAATAGCGGGGGATTTTGGTCGTCTGTATCGGGAAAAGAAATACATGTGCGATGGTGATTTTGCGTGGTTCTTTTCGTCCAAGGGCGGACAATACAGAAGAACCATGGAAGCTGCTGCCCGCAAGGATAAGAACATCGCTTGCTTTATAAAAAGAAAGCAGGCAGATATTGATGCCCAGGAAGAACACCAGAAACAGCGGCAGACCCTGTCACCAGAAACATATACTGGTGTCCGGTTGTCTCGGTGGCTTGCCCGAAAGGCAGACAAGGAAACCGTGGAACGGTACGCACTTGCGTACCGGGAACAAAAGCAACCGGAATTGCGTGCAGAGGCACTGTCTGCGTTTTATTGCTGCTCATATCCCGACGATCCACAGCCAATTATTAAAGATACCAAATCGGAATGCGAGGAATTGCAAAATGCAGCGTGGAGAGCGTTGGAGAATATCCGGTATCCTGCTGTGCGTACATTTGCGATAAATAACGCAAAATCTGGGATCCGTACACCGGAGAACTTTGCACTTTTGGTGACAAACTATGCACCGGAAGATGCTGACCTGCTGGAAGAATTATTGCAGGAACTGATCGCTGCAAAAGACTGGGACGATGTTCATGCTGCTGGGTTGGATATCTATCGTGCATTTTATAAGGACAGCGGAATCTCACACCCCAAGCACCTATTGCCGTTACTGTACGAGTATAATCCCTGCTCTTTTTGTCGGGAATCTGCACTGGTGTATACGTCCAAACACCGGATGCTGACAAAGGAGATTTTGGAAGAATGTCTGTATGACAGCAATGACGATATTCGCCGCATGGCAGCAAAACGGTTAAAATAATGAAAGGAACAGGCTTGCCGATTGGTAAGCCTGTTCTGCTACTTATTCGACCATTATTCCGCAAAAATTTAGTCCTAACAGAACACGAAGTAATGGGTCCTAAGTTGACACAAGCAGAAGGGTTTGTATTAGGCGTTGGTGCAAATATGTTCAAAATCGCAGGACCTGTAATCGTTTATGGAACTATTGCGAGCGTGATTTATGGGGTTATTTATTGGATAACCATATTATTTTGAATGTAGGGGAGGCGTTTCGCCTCTCTTAGCAAGGAGGGAATGAAAACCGTAAATTTTTACACATTATAAAATTTCCCAACTGTGTGTCATCTTGACGGGTATGATTCTTTCTCCATCAAACTGCATCTGGTCAATACACAAATACCGTGCATTACCATCGTGTTCTCCAATCTTATGTCGGTGATATACCATTAAATACATATCTTTTTCCGGAACATATAAAAATCCATTATGGCCGGGACCCGTTGCAATTTCCGGATCTTCTTTCAAAATGCATTCGCTTTTCGAATAACCGGATAAAATATGATCGGAAACAGCATATCGCACATTATAAGTGCCATTTGTCCAACTACCAGAAGACCACATAAAATAATATTTGGAATCTTTTTTCATAATGCACGGTGCTTCAACATAATTTTCAGGAGTTATCTCTTTAAAGAAATCCCCGTTGTCCAATGTTATAAAGCCATCCATATTGTCATTTAAGATCCCAATATTACAATGCCGCCAGCCGCCATACAGCAAATACACGGTATCGTCATCATCTTTGAATAAATGGGCATCAATGGGCTGCGCCCCATTGATAAATTTTCCAACCAGGGTATCCGTATATGCCTTGAAGGGACCTGCCGGACTGTCTGCTACCGCAATTTCAAGACCACCTATTTCTTCGTCCTTGTGTATATCGTTGCAAGCGAATATTAAATAATATTTATTATTCTTCTCAATTACAGTCGGGGCCCATATTGCAAATCTATAACCGTAAAATCCCGACATATCGATTATATTTTCACAAATCTCCCAGTTTACTAAGTCCTTAGAATGCAAAACATCGATATTCTTCTGTTCATGGTACGGTAGCGAGTGTGTTACGTATATCCAGTATTCCCCTTCATAAAATCTTGCTTCAGGGTCAGCATACCAGCGCTCACTTAAAGGATTTGTTATAATTTGTTTCATATCTAAATAACCTTTCCTGTTTGAGTGTTAATTTCTAAATGACTATTATTTTGATAAGGTCGTCAGTAGTAATATAATATTGTATTTAATTGGTTATCAAAATCTAGTCTATCCATTTACACCTCATCATTTTATTGTAACACACCATCGATTTAATGTAAATATTTATGCAAATTACTGTGTCCTATATTGACAGCAGCAGAGGGTTTCATCCTTGGCGTCGGTGCGAAGATGTTCTCCTGTTGCGGTGCCCGGCATCTGCCTGCGTCGACGGCGCTCCTTGGCATCTGCCGACCGCAGCCACTCGCTCAGGTCGCTGTATCCGCCACCGGCGGCGCTCCCATCGCTCCCTATCGCAGGACCTGTTATCGTATATGGTACCGTCGCAAGTGTAATTTATGGGGTTATTTATTGGATTGCAACATTATTTTAATGCAAAAGGCTTGACCAAACGGTCAAGCCTTTTGCTTAGTTTGTGAAAAATTCTTCTTCTGTAGCGGCACACAGATAATGGTATACCGGCAAATGTAGCTCCTGCACTTTGAAAGTCTCTGTTTCCGGTACCCGGATACAGATATCGGCAATCTCGCTAAGCTTACCACCACCTTTGCCGGTCAGACCGATAACCGTAAGACCAAGACTCTTAGCTACCTTCGCTGCGGCAAAAACATTTTTTGCATTACCAGAGGTACTCATTGCAATCAACACATCACCGGTTTTCCCCATTGCCATAACGGACTGTGCATAAATCAGTTCCGGATCAACATCGTTGCAGAATGCACTGTTAAGAGCCGTAAGAGAGGGCAAGGAAATGGCAGGCAATCCTCCTTGCAATTTGCTTAAGGTTTCTTCATCCAAAAGAGGGGACAGATTTGTCATTTGGGCTTTTTGCTCCGTGCTTAGCGGACGCTTTTTTAAAAAGCCTTTCATGAGTTCGCCCACAATGTGATCGCAATCGGCGCAACTGCCCCCGTTTCCGCAGAGTAGAATTTTTCCACCGTTTTTATAGCAGTCAATCATCGCTGCAGCGGCTTTTTTAAGCTCATCCTGACATTTCGCAAGCTGCGGATAACGATTCAGTAATTTATTCAACATATAAAACACCTCATGTAAGTGCCACGGCAACGGCGGCATAATCTCCAATTTGCTCTCCCAGTGCTGTCGGAACAACCTTGCAGCAGCTTGCGGACAGTTGTAATGTTTCCTTCTCAATTTCCTTTTTTGCTGCATCCCAGAGTAGATCCTTGCATCTGGCAAAGACACTGCCGATAACGATCAACTCGGGGTTCAGCAGGTCGATGACGATGGAAAGACCTTTTCCCAAATAAGCACCGCAGGTGCGATAGACATCCAATGCGGTTGCATCTCCTGCGAGTGCTGCATCGGCAACGGTCTTTGCGGTTACATCTGAAAGTGTGTATCCCTTTTCGTAATACATGGGATACTCACCTTGCTGAACCTTTTCCAATGCCTTTATATAACCAAGCTGTGCGATGCCGTTGCCACTGCAAAAGCCTTCAAAAGAGCCGGATTTGCCAAAACCCACAGGACCAAGATCAGAAAGACGGATGTGTCCCAGCTCTCCCGCGTTATCGTTTGTGCCGCTGTACAGTGCGCCGTTGAGGATTAAGCCTGCACCCAGACCCGTACCAAAGGTCATAAACACCATATTGCGGCATCCTTTGCCGATACCGAATTTCCACTCGGCAACAGCACAGGCGTTTGCATCATTTTGCAGCTTGACCGGAACGCTGTAATGCTGCTCTACTTGCTCTACGATGGTAACATGGTCCCATCCGGGAAGATTCGGTGGACTCATGATGATCCCCCGCTTAGAATCCAGCGGTCCGCCGCAGGAGATGCCTATTGCATCGGGTTTCTTTTCTAAAATACTGTCTGCCATTGCGATCAGTTTTTGAATCATTTCCTTGGGAGAAACCGAAAAATCAGTAGAGCATTTTTCTTTTTTTAGTATAGTTATGTTGGCACCGTCCCATCGGGCGGTAATGACAGCGCATTTTGTGCCTCCAATATCAAATCCTAAAATATACATTTCAAAGCCCCAACTCCCCTATAAGTTTTTTGTACCAAGCCAGATCCAAAGGCGGATAGCCGCAAAGATAGTGGTTATATCCGGTCTCTCCGTTTATATCCCATTGAATTGAGAGGAACTTATGGTCGGAATAATAGACGGGGATTTCCCCAATGCAGGTAGAAGTATTTTTGTTGGCAGTGAAATCCTTGTCGAGAAGCACTTGTTTTGTCTCAGCGTCGGTTATAATACAATGTCCGTTTTTTAGCTGTAGGGTATCATTGCAGGCAAAAATTTTAATTTTCCAGTTAGATATCTCGTCTGCTATGATACAGAAAGGTGCCTGTGACCGTTTAATATACCCGTAAGCTAGCTTCTTTGTAAAATAATAATCTACTACCGCGTCTGACATCTGCGGCCAACCATCCAGCAAGTTCCACCAAATAATGCCGTTTTTTTGCGGTCGTCCCACACGCATCCGTTCGATAAAATATTTCTTTGCCTCTGCCTGCGAAATTTGGGAGGCTAAAATATAGTCTTCCGGATCTGTCGGAACGGTACCGAAAAGCTGACGAACCTGATTTTCCATTAGCATGACGCGTCCGTCATTACCTGTTTGGTTGCTGGAATGGAGAATCCATTCGCTGTTATTTTGATAAGGCCAAACCTTTTCAGCAGTTATGAACTTTTTGATGGATTCCAGGCTGGGACAGCCGTGATAACCTGTTTCGCTGACAAAATGCGCTTTATTGCATCTGTAAAAATCACTTTTGAAATAGTCTCGAGGACCCCATAGGTGATCTTCTACAAGAGGACTACCGTGTTTCTGAGCCCTGAAGCCTGCAACATACATTTTTTCAGATATATACGGTGAGCTCGGCAGATAAGGTCTACCAACATCGTTTTGCTCAATGATGCGCGGGATGATCTCGCGGGTAATATGGTTGATCGAGGGGTTGGCAAACGAGGAGATAACCTGATCAATTTCGTTGTCTCCCGCCCAAAGAATGATGGAGGGATGATTACGGCGCCTTCTTACGACCCAAGTAACTTCTTCTTTAATTTGTTTCAGAAATTTCTCGGTTTCGGGATAGATGCGGCAAGCCATAGCAAAATCCTGCCAGACCATAATGCCGTTGCGATCGCAGAAATCATAGAATTTATGATCCTCATAAACGTTTCCGCCCCAGCAGCGAAGAATATTGCAACCGATATCCTTAACTAGCGCCAATGCTTCATCATAGCGCTCCGCATCGCGGCAATGGAAGGCATCCAGCGGCACCCAGTTTGACCCTTTGCACATAATCTCAACGTCATTGATGAGGAATCTAAATTGACCGTTATGTTCGTCTGTCGCATCGGTGCGATCAAGTTTGACCGTTCTTAAACCAAAAGCTGCCGGTTCCTCGTGGATTAACTCGCCGCAACTGTAAAGGCGTACCACGACATCGTATATATTTGCCTCACCGTATCCGTAAGGCCACCAAACCTTTGGGTTTTTGATGGGGATTGAGAATCTTCCGGCTTTACCGCTGATAAGGGGTCTTCTAACGGAGAAAGAACTGTCGCCGCAATGGCCGACTGCTTCAATTTCAACATTCTTAAAATCAGACCATTTGGATTCAACTTCATATAAAAGTGTGCAGCTGGTTTGGGTGGTGTTGAAAAACAGTTGAGAAAAACGGAGTTTATCTCGGATCTCGAGCCTTACATCTCGCCAAATACCCGATGTTACTGCCCGCGGCATAATATCCCAGCCGTAGCTATGAGGTGCACGACGAATACCGGTTTCCACAGGAGCGTTTCCCCAGGCCATCATGGAAGTAACGGTATAGTTTTCATAATGTGAAGCAATGACGGGAGATTTTATATGTATGGTGAGCGTGTTTTTACCGTCTCGCAAAAGATTGTCCACGGCAAATTCGTGTGAAATCATCATGTTTTGGCTTTCACCGATTAAAACGCCATTCAGAAAATATTCGGCAACGCAGTCAACGCCTTCAAACACCAAATAAACATTTTCTTTCGTTTCGGGTGCAGTGAAAGTACGGGTGTACCACCATTCAAAGTCTTCGTACTTCTGGGTTTCCAAGATATTTTCGCCCATAAACAAATCCGCAGGCAAATAGCCTGCTTGGGAAAGATCTAACTGTGCGCATCCGGGCACCTTTGCGGTCAGCGTCAGCTCGGCGGAGGGCTCGCCTTCTTGCCGTCTACCCCGTAATTGCCAAGTGCCATTCAAAGAAACCATTTCCATTATGCAACAGATCCTTTCTATAATCATTATAATTACTTTATACATAAACACGGAAAACGGCACAACAGAAAATCTAATAAAAATAAACTGTTTTTTCGGATTTTATTGCAAAAAAAGAAAAAACAGTTTATAATGTGCATGGTGATGCTTATGAAAGAGTATAAAAGTTTGCCGCGCTTAATGACAGGAGACAAGATCGGCAATCGACATATAGCCGTTGAAAAGCATATTTCCTTGGACTATCCACTACATTGGCACAACTATTTTGAAATTGAAATAATCATTGATGGCACTGGATCATACATTTTTAATGGCACTGCATATTCGATCAGCAAAGGAGATGTATATCTTTTAACTCCGGTTGATTTCCATGAAATCGAAGCATCTTCTCCCGTAGAACTAATTAACATTTCTTTTGATGAAATGTGGTTATCTGAAAATATGCGGACTTTTTTATACACAACGGATTTCACGAAACCGCGCCGGTTTGATATACATGATTATGAGCGCCTGATTATGGCAGCCGAATTGTTGCGCCATGAATGCGAAGCGGATGCGCCGTGCATAAATCAACTTCTGGAATATTTGTTGAGCCGCTTTGTGCAGTGTGAGATGCTCCAGTCTGAAACGGTTGCGAATCAGCTGCATTTAAGCGGAATCAAAAAGGCGGTAGCTTATATAGAGTTACATTTCAGAGAAAAAGTAACGCTACAGCAGATTTCCGCTATGTCCGGATACAATCCGACATATTTCAGCGAATTGTTTAGAAAACTGACGGGAGAAACCTATATTGAAAGATTGACTTCTTTGCGTATAAATTATGCGAAAGCACTTTTAACAAGCGGTCTTTCCGTAACAGATGCTTGCTTTGAATCAGGATTCGGTTCGCTTTCTAATTTTTTGGTTGCTTTCAAGGCAAAATGCGGTATGTCACCAAGTGAATATCGAAAAAACACAAAGAAATGTTGTAACCAAATCAAGAATTAATGGGTCCTAAGTTGACACAAGCAGAAGGGTTTGTCCTCGGCGTCGGCGCAAAGATGTTCACAATTGCTGGCCCTGTTATTGTGTATGGCGTAAGCGCCAGCGTTGTTTATGGCTTAATTTATTGGATAACAACGCTATTTTAGCGGGCGACCAATGGTCGCCCCTACGAATTCTATCGTACATAGTTGTAGGGGCGGGCATTGCCCGCCCGCACAAAAAAGGCTTGACCGATTTGGTCAAGCCTTAAATATTTTCTTGAAAAACTCTTTTATTTTACTTGTTGCGTTGAATTGTACAGGTGAGGGAAACGGTTTATCCAACACCCAAGGCAACTCAAAAACATTTGCTATCGAAATGGTAAAAAAATCGTCTGTTTGTTCATTTGGAGAAGAAAAACCATCGGTAATTACAATGTTAAAAAACAAATTATCGTGTATATCAATTTCATATTGCCCCATTGTTGCTACTTTTCCGCAAACGGTATAGTCAACGCCAATATATTGAATTGTATCATCCAATTCAACACTCGTACATTCATCGGGTTTTGCTATATCCACACCAAACTCGGATAAGAAAGATTCAAGCTTTGGAAATTTGCCGCCTATTTGAGCATAAAAATTTTTGCAACAATCACATTCACAAAGAGAGTGTGTTTTATAATATTCTGTGGTTTTCTCAATATCAACCTCAAATACATATTCATCTTTTTGAATTTTAGTCATACCGAACACCTCGCTTTGTTTTATTATACCACATCGCCGATATAATGTATATATTTTAGCAAATTAATGGGTCCTAACTTGACACAAGCAGAGGGAATGATCCTTGGCACCGCCGCCAAAATGTTCACCATCGCCGGCCCCGTCATCGTCTACGGCGTGAGCGCCAGTGTGGTTTATGGCTTAATTTATTGGATAACCACATTGTTCTAATCGTAGGGCGGGCATTGCCCGCCCGCACAAAAAAGGCTTGACCAAATCGGTCAAGCCTTTTGCTTGTTTTTAGTTAAAACGCATCTTGTATACAGTATTGCTAAAACGGTAAAGAACAGCGCAATGATTGTCAGAACTTGCTGCGCATATATTGCTATACCAAAGAGAGTGTTGCCACTGTTTTGAATATGTGAAATGAGTGGACTGACACAAAGCGTAGTTAGGAATCCGGTGAGACCTGCAACTGCTTGAGTAATGGCCAATGCATCAGCCGCTTTTTCTCTTGGAATATACTCGAATATCAAATTGATAAGCGCACTGTTTATTCCGCCCGATGCGATGCCGTGAAGGATATAATATAAAACAAACATTACTTTCCCAAGTGAAGGAGTAGCAAAAATAACGCAAACCTCAGCGAAACCTAAGAAAATGAAGCATTTTTCTATCATTGCAGCAAATGAATTTTTGTCTGCATAGCTACCCCAAAATTTTGAAACCAAAATCCGAGATACACTACCGGAAAGTACAATGATAGAAACAAATTTTAAACTTAGCCCCAACTCACCGATTTGATATGTTCCGTAAAATGGTGTCGAGATATAGGTAGATATATTGTGCAGTAAAAAAATAACTGCAATATGCAAAGTGTTTTTGTTTTTTAACAATTCAAGCAGCGAATGTTTTAAATCTTTTTGTGCGTTAGAAGGCAGTGGTTTTTCAACGGCAAACAGCATAGTTAGTGAATGTAATACCATAAGCACAAATATCACAAAAGCCGAGATAATAAAAGCCACGCGTATTTTGCCTGTACTGGAAAAATAGTCAATCACTGTTCCCATTACAAAAGAGAATACCATTCCCGAAATAAGAGATATAATTTCTTTGTTTGCGGTAAAGCTGCCGCGATAATTATCTTCCACCAAAGACATCAACCAATTGATTTTCTTGGGATGTGCAATGTTATAAATCAAATAAGCGGAGAAAATCAATACAATGAACAGCGGGATTCTTATTGTACCCTCAAAGCTTGTTAAAGGAACAATATATAGTAACATAAAAAGGATTTGATTTATAATACTACATAGTATTACAATCCTTTTGACAACTGTTCGTCTGATCGATAACGATAAAAGCTGAAAAAGGCAGCCTAATGAAATTATAGAAGAAAGAACACCGGTTAAGCTATCCGACATTCCCAATTCCCTTGTTAATGTGGCAAGAAAAGAACCGTTCACTAAGATGGAAATCAAGTATTCAAATGCGGCTTCAAAAATATACATTAGCTTACTACGCTTTATGCTTTTTACAGAAGGTTTGGTCATAAATCAATTCCTCACGTGAAAAACGTATGTCCTATAATACTTTACATTTAGAAGAATTTGCAGTATCATAGTCATTGTATTGAATGATTTTGCTAATTTCAATGTTAATATTGGCTAAAAACTGAACGATATTGCGAGTGCGGTGTGGTATGGAAAAAGAGATAATATGTTTTGAAAAGTTAAATCTGCCAATTAAAATTCATCAGTTTTATATGGAAACCGGAATGAATTACCGCGGAATGCATTCACATACGGCGGTTGAGATTGTTGAAGTTAAAAGCGGAATATTGTATTGCTTTGTGAATGATGACATAATTGAGGTTAATCCCAAACAAATTATATTTGTCAATAGCAATACCGGGCACCGATTGTATTCGGAAAATGCAGAGATTACTTATTTGCAAATTGATGTTAACTTGTTAGAGCCAAATATGAACGACGATAACGATTCAACACTCAATGCATTTATTTCGCGTATCCATGCCAAGCCGTATTTATTATTAAATGATAACAAAGACATAACGGAACTTTTGAATAAACTAAGCATAAAATATTATGACCAAGCCCAAGAAAGCCGCTGGTATATAAAAGCATATCTGTATGAGCTTGTCGCATTTATGTATTCTCAGTCATTTATTACTCCCTTGACGATTCCTAAAGAGCAAATCAAAAAAATTGAACAGGTTGTCCATTATGTTAACACTAATTTCAAATCGCCTATTACACTTGATGATATTTGTATAGCGGCCAAATATAATAAGTATACGATTTGCCACACATTTAAAGCGGTAACAGGCTCAACGATTTTCGATTATATCAATTTTCTGCGAGTGCATTATGCTGTTGAGAAATTAAGAGAGACCGGGAACTCTATTTTAGATATTGCAACAGAGTGCGGATTCGCTTCTGCTACATATTTTAACAGAGTTTTTAAAAGCTTTTTCGGGTGCTCGCCTTCGGGCTACCGAAAACGCTTGCCAAAAAAATGATCAACGAATAGGCCCTAAGTTGACACGCAGAGGGCGGTTGCAATACGGGAAGTTTTGTGTTACAATGCAAGTACTGTTTGACGGAGGATGGTGTGCTATGAAGACCTATACCATCGTTGCCGGGGTAAACGGTTGCGGAAAAAGCAGCCTGACCGGTGTTTTGAGAACAGAAATTGATAATCTTGGGAAGATTATCAATGTGGATAAGATTACAGCGGCTTGTGGCGACAACCTTCTGGAGGGTGGCAAAAAGGCGGTCACTCTAATCGAAGAGTGTCTGGAAAAAGAGATTTGCTTCACTCAGGAAACCACTCTGTCCGGAAGAAAGACATTGGACACCGTTAAGCGTGCTATCGCAAAGGATTACTACATTCGGCTTTACTATGTTGGATTGGACACGATGGAGGAAAGCTTGCTCCGCGTTGAAAACCGGGTAAAAAGAGGCGGGCACAACATTGACACCGATACTGTGGAAAATTGCTTTTCCAAACGATTTGAGGATTTGCTGACAGTTTTGCCCCATTGTAACGAAGCTACTTTTTACGATAACGACAATGGCTTTGTTACAGTTGCCAAGTATAAGAACGGAGAGCTGCAGACCATTGGGGATAGTCCCAAGTGGCTATTGGAATTGATTGAGAAAATGAAATGATAAAAGGCAAACGGCATCGAATTTCGATGCCGTTTTTAACTATATTTGTTGACATATTTTTTGGCGATATTTCTAATCCAAGTACGCTTGTGTTTGGTGAAGGGTTGAATTTGAGCAACATAGTCAGGTGTTCCCATTTTATACAATGTATCGACAACGTGTCCGTCTATGTCATCATCAGACAAGAATGGGGAAATAATGGGCGCATACTCTGCGTAACACTTTTTGCCCAAAAGCATAACAAAGCTTTGTCTGCCACGCTTGGCAAATGGGTTGGTGCAAATATCACAAATTCTCGTTATTTGGTCAATGTTTGGCTTTTTCTTTGCGGCAAGAATGAACTGCCTGATTTCTTCACCTTTATCCCATAAATCAAGTTCAAAACGATAATAATCGTGAACATCAGGTGCTTCAGGCATAAATGGCAAATCAGGTAAATTTTTATTTGGAATAAGTGCTTCGGCTTCGGATAATATTTCATCCAGTTGATTATCAAAAGTCAATCTATCCATTCATAAATACTTCCTTTGATAACATTCGTGATTGTGGTTCAATTTGGACGTAAGATCACGTGGTTAATTATAACACAAAAAAGGACAAAAGCAAGTATGGCAGAGACATACAAAAAGGACACTTGCAATTAGAAATGGAATACAATATAATGAAAATAGCCTAAAGAAAGGAGCAAAAAAATATGATTAAATACGAAATCGAAGGCGGCAATTTGCCTGTAGTTATCTGCTATCCCGAGGCGGGGCAGACCCTATGCACCGAAAGCGGCGCAATGAGCTGGATGTCACCCAATATGCAAATGAGCACCAATACCGGCGGCGGTATTAAGAAAATGCTGGGCAGAATGTTCTCCGGGGAATCCCTGTTTCTGAATGAGTATACTGTCCAGGGCGGTACCGGTATGATTGCCTTTGCATCCTCCTTCCCCGGCAGCATTATTCCGTACCAGGTGACCCCGGGCAATGGTATTATCGTGCAGAAACGCGGCTTTTTGGCAATGGAAAAAGGCTTGGAGTTATCGGTGTATTTCCAAAAGAAGCTGGGTAAGGGCCTCTTTGGCGGCGAAGGCTTTATTATGCAGAAGGTCACCGGAAACGGTATGATTTTTTTGGAGATTGACGGACATTGCAAGGAATATGAGCTGGCAGCGGGTCAGAGCATAGTGGTGGATACCGGCTATCTTGCGGCAATGAGCGAAAGCTGTACCATGGATGTGGAAATGGTCAGCGGTGCAAAGAACATCTTCCTGGGTGGCGAAGGCCTGTTCCACACCCGGGTTACCGGTCCCGGCAAGGTGTACATCCAGTCTATGCCCATTATCAATATGGCAGAGCGTCTTACACCGTACATCAAAGTCAATACCGGCAGCGATAATTCCGGCGGCATCAATATCAAACTGGGAGATTAAGTAAAAAGGCTTGAGCGTTTGCTCAAGCCTTTTCTGTTTGCCTGTCAAAGGTATGAATCCAATCTGCCTTCAGCAGGTAGACAAGGAAGATGATACTGCTCAGAGACCAGGAAATGGGATATGCCCAGGACACGGTGGTCAGCTCGTTGACAAGCTTGACCGCAATGGTGATATAGCTCACCCGGACGACACACCAGCAGGCAAGCATAATAAACATCGGCACTGTGGATTTGCCTGCGCCACGCAAAATGCTTGCCACGCAGTGAGAAAAAGCCAGCAGAAAATAAAACAGACAAATGGTGCGCATATGCCTTACACCAAAGTCAATTGCTTCCTGGGTTTCGCAGAACAGACCAATGAGCTGGGGCGAAATCAAATAAGAAATCCCACCCACAAGCTCCGCAATCAGGCAGCTGCAGGCAATGCCAAAGCCGATGCCTTTTTTTACCCGTCGGTGATTGCCTGCGCCTAGGTTTTGTCCCACAAATGTAGACAGCGCCTGGGAGAAGCAGGTCACCGGCAAAAACACAAAGCCCTCCAGCTTGGAGTAGGAGCCACAGCCTGCCATAGCTGCCTTGCCGAAGCTGTTTATGTTGGATTGGACCACCACGTTGGCAAAGGCAATCACGCTGTTTTGCACTCCGGAGGGAAAGCCGTACCGGATAATTTCCAAAAGACTTTTTTTATCGAAGGCAACTTCTTTGAGCTTTACCTGATAGGGGGCGTCTACCCGCAGCAGGTGGATGCAGCACAGCAGCGCACTGACACCCTGAGAAATGGTGGTTGCCACGGCGGCAGAGCCCACATCCAGATGGAAAACACCGACAAACAGCACATCCAGACCGATGTTTACAAAGGTGGAAACAATCAGATAGTAAAGCGGATGCTTGCTGTCGCCCACAGCATGGAGAATGCCCACGAAAATGTTGTACATCACAATGAAGATGGCGCCGAAGAAGTAATACCGGAAATAGCTGATGGAACGGGGGAGGACTTCTGCGGGGGTTCCCATCCAGCGCAGGATGGTCGGTGTCAGCGCAACACCCAAAGCTGTCAGCACCACACCGACTACCAAGCCAAAGGCGATGGAGGTGTGGATTGCCTTGCGCATAGAGGTGTACTGTCTGGCGCCAAAGTACCGGGCGATAATCACACCGGCGCCCATAGAAAGCCCCTGGAAGAAGCTGACCATCATAAAAATGAGGCTGCCGGAGGAACTGACCGCCGCCAAAGCGTCATCGCCGATAAAGTAGCCTACGCACCAGGCATCAAAGGCATTATACAGCTGTTGGAACAAATTCCCCAAAAATACCGGCAAGGCAAACAGAAGCATAGACTTCCAGATAGAGCCCTCAGTCAGGGAATGGCGTTTGGTATGCAAGGTTCGCCCCTCCTTTGTACGCTGGAATGGATGGATTACTTTTTAATCAGGTGCACCGAAACGGTTTTGTAAACAAAAAAGGTAATCAGAGAATTGATACCTGCCTTGATAAGGTTAAAGGGTAAAAATACACTTAACAGCATTCCGTCCACCACGGAAACGGGTACGCCCATAAAAATGGGGGTGATAAAGTGGTTGGCTGCCAGCATCACAAGCCCCATTGCCAGGGTACCGCAAATCAGGGAAATACCAGCCCCCAGCCGGGTGTGCTTGAATTTATAAATGGTGCCTGCGGTGATACACAGGGCGCTGGTGGAAATCACGTGCATCAAAAAGCCGTACAGACCGCTTTGGGCGCTGACCGTCAGCGCCTGCACAGCGCTGGCGGCAATGGTCAGGAGCAGTCCTGCCACCGGTCCGTAGGTGAATGCGCCGATTAAAATGGGGATATCTGCCGGGTCGTACTCCAGAAATGCCGCCGTGGGAAACAGCGGGAAGTGCACCAGATACACCAATATGACGGATACCGCCACCAGCATAGCCATAACGGCCAGCTTTCTGACATTTTGTTTTTGCATAAGCTTTGCCTCCTGAATAAAAATACGCCTGAAGATATACTCCAGACGCAAAAAGCAAGCCTATGGTATATCTTCTTTCATCCAGACTCTACTGTCGGTATCGGAATTGCACCGATTCGTGCCGAAAGGCTCGCGGACTTTACCGCCGGTCGGGAATTACACCCTGCCCTGAAGACAGCTAAAGTTTAGCACATCCTGCCGCCCTTGTCAAGGTGAGCCGGATGTGCTAAAATAGGTTTATGTGGTTGCCGGTACGGTGGTTGCCGGTGTGGTTTCCGCAGGCAGTGCGGCTTCCTGCTTTTTGAAGCCCTGAACCACCCCTTTGGCAGAGGTGTCTGTAATGTCGCCGCCGATGATTTGGTTTTTATACACCAGAACCGTGGCGTACACCGGTTCGGTTGCGCCGGGGAAATTATTGACCTTGTAGACATAGCGCATAACAGTTTTGCCTGCATATTGGCTCAGGTCGTAGCCCTGACTTTTTTGCAGAGCGTTATAGCGTTCGTAGATTTTGGTCTGCTCGTTGGGAATTTTTACCTGACCGGATTCCGTAGGGGAGGCGCTGACCTCCCAGCCCATACTCTGCAAAAACTGCACCCGGCTGTCATTGTTGCTGACTGCCGGCGCACTGGTGGGGGCAGAGCTGTTACCTCCAAACAGCAGAACAATGGCAAGGATCACCCCTACAACTGCTGCCAGTATTACGGCGATTTTCTTTATGTCGACCTTTGCGGTCATTACCATCATATTCCATCCCTCCTGTAGGTTGTTGACGCTACAATATATTACGCAATTGAGAAAGGTAGAACCAAAGATGATACGATTGGACAAATTCCTGTGCGACTGCGCTGTGGGCACCAGAAGTCAGGTGAAAAATATATTGAAGGCGGGGCGTGTCACGGTGGACGGTGTGACGGAAAAGGACGGAAGCCGGAAAATTCAGCCGGGTCAGCCGGTATGCCTGGATGGAGAGGCGCTGTCACAGACCGGTACGGTGGTGGTTATGCTCAACAAGCCGGCAGGCTATGTGACAGCCACTGCTGATGAAAAGGAGCCGACGGTGATGGAGCTGCTCCCGGCGGATGTCCGCAAATGGGATGTAAAGCCGGTGGGGCGTCTGGATAAGCAGACAGAAGGGCTTTTGCTGTTTACCAACGACGGAGATTTGCTGCACAGGCTGATTAGCCCCAAAAAGGAAATTCCCAAGGTTTACTATGCCAAGCACCAAGGTACGGCAACCCGGGCGGATATTCAGGCTTTTGCGGAGGGGCTGACCCTGGGTGACGGAACGGTCTGCCTGCCGGCAAAGCTGGAAATTGTAGGGGAAGGGGAAAGCCTGATAACCGTTTGCGAAGGGAAATACCACCAGGTGCGCCGGATGATGGCGTCCCGCAATATGCACGTAGACTATTTGGAGCGTCGGGAGGAAGGGAAACTGGCTTTGGGGGACTTGCCCCGGGGTCAGGTGCGGATTTTGACGGAGGATGAGATAAATCTATTGGAAAAATGACCAATAAATTTGACGATTTTTCCTTCCAAAAAAGGAATGTTTTCCCCAAAAAAGTGGTTTTATCGGTATTTTGACTAAAAATAGACCTGCTTTTTTCAACAAAATGTCAAAAGCTACTTGCAAAATGCGCAAAAAATGTATATAATAATCGTATAAATTTATTAGATGTGCTTTTGTGCAATTTTATGAGGGGGCTGGAAAAATGTCCAATAGCGTTTTTCAAAGTGTAATTGTGCAGCTGGAATCTGTGACGGACCGGGCAATCGGTGTGATTGATACCGATGGCTACGTGGTCTCCTGTACAGACGTAACCCTGTTGGGGGAGCGCTGGCCGGATGCGGCGCTGAAGGCAGCCGGAGCCGGTGGCAATACGGTGACCTTTGCCCAGAAGACCTTCCGGGGCATCATCGGCGGCACCAATGCGCTGGAGTATGCGATTTTCTGCGCCGGGGACGATGAGCAGGCCAGAGTGCACTGCAATCTGGCATACATCAGCTTGAACAATGCCAAGGTTTTCTATGAGGAAAAGCATGACCGGGGCGCTTTTATCAAGAATATTATTATGGATAATATTCTGCCCGGTGATATTTACATCCGGGCCAAGGAGCTGCATTTTGCCACAGAAACATACCGGGCCGTATTTCTGGTGCGGCAGCTTGGACACAGCGATGTGTCCTCCGCAGATGTGCTTTCCGGTATGTTCCCGGATAAGCTGCAGGACTTTGTAATCAGCGTCAATGAGACGGATATTGCGGTGGTCAAGCAGCTCTCCAGCGAGCCCACCCAGGAGGACCTTTACAAGATTGCCAAGGAAATGGAGGATACCCTCCGTAACGAGCTGTTCATCAAGACGATTATCGGTATCGGTACGGTGGTCACCCATCTGCGGGAGCTGGCGGATGCCTATAAGGAAGCCCAGACTGCCATTGACGTAGGCAAGACCTTTGATACGGAGCGGAGCATTATCAATTACGAAAACCTGGGTGTCGGCAGATTGATTTACCAGCTGCCTACCACCCTGTGCGAGATTTTCCTGTCTGAAATTTTTAAGAAGAGCTCCATTGACGCATTGGACCAGGAAACGCTCTTTACAATCAATAAATTCTTTGAGAACAACCTGAATGTTTCGGAAACTTCCCGGAAGCTGTTTGTCCACCGTAACACCCTGGTGTACCGGCTGGAGAAAATCAAAAAGCTTACCGGTCTGGATTTGCGCCTGTTTGACCACGCCATTGTGTTTAAGGTCGCCTTGATGGTTCGCAAGTACCTGTCTTCCCGGGAAACCCGATGAAGATGATTCCCATTCGAACCGTACAAAAGCTGTACGGTTCGAATTTTTTTGCCGGGAATGTAAAAATTTCCTTCCATAATTTGGTCAAATTGCCAACAAATTTGTCTGTTTGAAATATTGACAGATACATTTACAATATGTTACAATTTGGTTACATACATAAAATGGAGTAAGATGCAGATATGATAGAATTTACCGATGTGACCAAAGCCTATAGCGTAGGCAATCAGGCTTTGCGCGGCGTATCCCTGCAAATTGAAGATGGGGAATTTGCCTTTTTGGTGGGACCCTCCGGTTCCGGCAAGTCCACAGTGATTAAGCTGATTACCGGAGAGCTGAGACCTACCTCCGGCTCTGTCCACGTAAACGGCTACTCTCTGGAGCGTATCCGCAAGCGTGAAATCCCTTACCTGCGCCGTACCGTAGGCGTTGTTTTTCAGGATTTCCGCTTGATTGAAACCAAGACGGTTTATGAAAATGTGGCTTTTGCTATGCGAGTCATTGGCGCTCAGGAAAAGGAGATTCGGGAGCGTGTTCCCTATGTGCTGGAGCTGGTCGGCCTGGAAACCAAGAGCCGCCGCCACCCCAATGAGCTTTCCGGTGGCGAGCAGCAGCGTCTGGCCATTGCAAGAGCGCTGGTGAATAACCCCTCCACGATTATCGCAGACGAGCCCACCGGAAATCTGGACCCGGCCCGTTCTCTGGAAATTATGAGCCTGCTGCAGGAAATCAACAATCTGGGTACGACCATTCTGGTTGTTACCCACGAGCTGGATTTGGTGGAGCGCTTTGAGAAGCGTGTCATTGTATTGAATGAAGGTCTGATTGTCAGCGACGGAATGGACGGTTGTTACAGCTATGAAAATCAATAATTTTGGATACTTAATGAAAGAGGGCATCCGGGGTATTTTCCTCCACGGCTTTATGTCCTTTGCAGCCGTGTGCGTCACGGTGGCATGTCTTTTGATTGTGGGTAGCTTCTCCATCCTGACCTACAATGTGAACATTATGGTGGAGGACCTGAATAAAACAAACGAAATATTGGTTTACATCGATACAGCGCTTTCCGATGCGGAGGCCAAAAGTGTCGGTACACAGATTAACCGGATTGAAAATGTGCAGAATGCGGTGTTTGTGTCCCGGGAGGAGGCGCTGGAGAAGTTTGTGGCGGACCATCAGGGGGATGACGCTTTTTCCGGTGTGGAGGCATCTGACCTGCGGCATCGTTTTGTGGTAACCTTGGCGGACAACGAGCTGATGGAGCAGACGGTGGCGACTTTGGAAGGCATTTCCGGTGTTGCCAATATCAACGCAGCCTTTGAGCTTGCCGAGGGCTTTACCACCCTGCAGAAAATGCTGCAGATTGCTTCTTTGGCGGTAATTACCATTTTGCTGGTGGTCAGCCTGCTGATTATCTCCAATACGGTTAAGCTTTCTATGTATGACCGCCGGGATGAAATCGCCATTATGAAAATGGTGGGCGCCACCAACGGCTTTATCCGTTTGCCCTTCGTGGTGGAGGGCTTTACTCTGGGTATGCTGGGTGCGGCAATGGCATTCTTTTTGGAATGGCTTTTGTATAACGGTCTGATTGCTCGTCTGGAAGTGGTGGATAGCCTGAAGCTGTTCAGCTTTGTACCCTTCACAGAGCTTTTGTGGCCGATGATTGCAACCTTCGTAGCCACCGGACTGTTTGTAGGTGTTGTGGGCAGCTGGACTTCCATCCGGAAGTTTATGGATGTATAAAAGGAGCGTTTATGCGGAATAGAAAATTATGGGTTTCCATTTTGGCAGGCGTGCTGGCCTTTGTGCTGGTGTTCGGTCTGGTGGCAGGTGTGCTGCCCAGTTTGGTAGGCGCAGCCAAAAGCTCCAGTGAATTGAAAAGTCAGCTGGATTCCCTGAAGGCAGATAAAAAGAAGATTGAAAAAGAGATTGCCGCATTGGAGGACAAGCTCTCGGACAATCTGGACAGTATGGAAGAAATTGTGGAGCAGAAAAACACCATTGACCAGCAGATTTTTATGCTTCACGAAAAAATCACAAATCTCAATGAGCAGATTTCCGCCTACGGCAACCTGATTGCGGACAAGCAGGAGGAGCTGGACATTGCCCAGGCGCATCTGGCGGAGCTGAACCGGAAGAATAAAGAGCGTATCCGGGCAATGGAGGAAAACGGCAGCCTGTCTTACTGGTCTGTGCTTTTCAAGGCAAACAGCTTTGCGGATTTGCTGGACCGGCTGAATATGGTGGAAGAGATTGCCGCTTCTGACCGTCGCCGCTTGCAGGAGATGAGCGAGGCGGCTGCGGTGGTGGAGCAGGCCAAGGCGGAGCTGGAGACAGAAAAGGCGGCTTTGGAGGAGAACAAGCTGGTCCTTGACGAGTCTCAAAAGGAAATGGAAGCCAAGCGCGAGGAAGCGGATAAGCTTTTGGCGGACCTGATTGCCACCGGAGAAGAGTACCAGAAGCTGATTGATGCGGCAGAGTCCGATGTCAGCGATCTGGAAGATGATATTGATGCGGCGCAGGATGCCTACGATGAAGCCAAGCGTCAGGAGTGGCTGGCAACCTCCAAGCCCAGTACCTCCAATTCTTCTTCGGGCAGTATTTCCACACCCTCCGGCGGCAAGTGGCTGGTACCCTGCAAGTATACCCGGTTCTCCAGTCCTTTTGGCTGGCGTATTCACCCTGTTTATAAGGATTGGCGCTTCCACAAGGGCGTTGACCTGGGCGCTCCCAGAGGCACGGATATTGTGGCAACCCGTAGCGGCACCGTTGTGTTTGCCAAATGGGACAATTCTGCCGGCTATTATGTGAAGATTGACCACGGTGACGGCTTTGCGTCTATTTATATGCATATGACCCACTACATAGTCAAGGCCGGTGACAAGGTAACTGCCGGACAGAAAATCGGCGAGGTAGGCTCTACCGGTACTTCCACCGGTAACCACCTGCACTTTGGCATACAGTACAAGGGCAGCTATGTGAACCCGGCAAACTATATCAATATTTAAACCGATGCCCACAACCTCAAAGGGGTTGTGGGCAACCTGCCATTTATGAGGTGCGCTATGAAAAAAGAACTCCTGAAACATATTCTGCGGCTGCTCAGCTATATTTTGGTGGCGGCAGCGGCTTCCTTTTTGACTCTGTGGCTGCTTGTGCCCAGAACCGGAATGGAAAAGCTTGCGCAGCTGGAAAACCTGATTACCCAGCGTTTTGTGGGAGAGGCGGACAAAACCCAGCTGGAGGACGGGGCGGCCTATGGAATGGTCAGCGCCACCGGGGACCGGTGGAGCAACTATATTCCTGCCGACCAGTACCAAAATTACCTGCAGACCATGAACAATCAGTATGTGGGCATTGGTGTAACCATTTCCACAGCTGTGACGGAAAAGGGAATAGAGATTCTGCGTCTGGAGGAAAACGGCGGCGCCAGGGAAGCAGGGCTTCTGGCAGGGGACTATATTTATATGGTAGACGGCAAGCCGGTATCGGAGCTGGGGATAGAGGAAGCAAAGAAAATCATTTCCGGTGAGATAGGCACCACGGTGGAAATTACGGTCCTGCGCAGCGGTGAGACCCACAGCTATACCATTACCCGCAAGGAATTCTCCGTGGAGGTTGCCAGCGGCGAAATCATCGGTGACGGCATCGGCTATGTGCGGATTGAGAACTTTGACGAGCGCTGCGCCCAGGAAACGCAGGCTGCCATTGAAAGTGTTCTGCAGCAAGGGGCGAAAAAGCTGATTTTTGATGTGCGCAATAACCCCGGCGGCTATAAAAAGGAGCTTGTGAAGGTCCTGGACTATCTGCTCCCGGAGGGAGAAATTTTCCACACCGTGAACTACCAGGGGAAAGAGGAGATTACAAACTCGGATGCCGCCTGCCTGGATTTGCCGATGGCGGTGCTGGTCAATGCCCAAAGCTATTCCGCAGCGGAATTCTTTGCCGCAGCCTTGCAGGAGTATGACAAAGCTGTGGTGGTAGGAGAGCAGACTGTGGGAAAAGGCTATTTTCAGGAAACCTACAAGCTTTGCGACGGCTCTGCTGTCAGCCTTTCCGTGGGGAAATACTATACCCCTAAGGGTCTCAATCTGGTGGAGACCGGAGGATTGACCCCGGATGTTCCCGTGGCGGTGGAGGAAGAAACTGCGGCGAAAATTTACGCACAGCTTCTGCAGCCGGATGAGGACCCGCAAATTGCGGCGGCTGTGGCAGCGCTGACGGAATAAACAAAAACCCCTGGCAATGGGAGAAACCCAATGCCAGGGGTGAAATTATGCATAAAAAACCGGGAATATTCCCGGTAACCTATTGACAAGCCAGACAGATTATGGTAAAATGGCAGTCCGTACTATGGGGGATATGACCTTTCGGCAACCTTCCCCTTTTGATAGAACCATTCTACCACAGTATGGCGCACCTGTCAAGAGGTAAGTTGTAACAAAGTGACAACTTATCCGTGCGTATCAAATTTTAAGCAACACAGTATTCCGGCGAAAGCCGAAGAAAGGCAGTGATGAAGCATATGGCAATGGTCAAAGACCAGATGTTCGGAAAGACGATGCGTAAGTCCTACGCAAAGTACGAAGAAATTCTGCAGATGCCCAACATGCTGAAGATTCAGAAGGACTCCTACCAGTGGTTCCTGGAGGAAGGTCTGCGTGAGGTCTTTAAGGATGTAGGCACCATTACGGATTTCTCCGGCAAGCTGGAGCTGAGCTTCCTGGATTACACCATGGAGGACAAGCCCAAGTACACCATCGAGGAGTGCAAAGAGCGGGATGCAACCTATGCAAAGCCCATTAAGGTCCGTGTCCGTCTGCGCAATACCGAGACAGAGGAGATTAAAGAGCAGGAAATCTTTATGGGTGATTTCCCTGTGATGACCAACGGCGGCACCTTTGTGATTAACGGTGCTGAGCGTGTTATTGTCTCCCAGATTGTCCGTAGCCCCGGTATGTACTACGGTCATGAGGTGGATAAGTCTGACCAGCATACCTATACCGCCACCGTGATTCCCTACCGCGGCGCCTGGCTGGAGTATGAAACAGACCTGTCCAACGTGTTCTGGGTTCGTATTGACAAGAACCGCAAGCTGCCCATTACCTGCCTGATCAGAGCCTTGGGCGTGGATACCGACGAGAAGATTAAGGCGATGTTCGGTGAGGACCCCCGCATTCTGGCTACCCTGGAGAAGGACACCTTCAAGTCCAGAGAAGAAGGTTTGCTGGAAATCTACCGCCGTCTGCGTCCCGGTGAGCCTCCCACAGTGGAGACTGCCATTTCCCATCTGGAGGGACTGCTGTTTGATGCCCACCGCTACGATGTCAGCAGCGTCGGCCGTTATAAGTTCAATAAGAAGATGGATATCTGGAGCCGTATTTCCGGTCAGGAGGTGGCTGAGCCCATTGCTGACCCCATGACCGGCGAGGTGCTGGCTATGCCCGGTGAGATTATCAGCCGTGAGCATGCCAAGGCACTTAGCGCCAAGGGTGTCAATGAGGCGGTGCTGAAGGTCGGCGGACGCAACGTAAAGGTCTTCTCCAACGGCATGGTGGATATGGCAAACTTTGTGGACTTTGACCCCAAGCAATACGGCATCAAGGAGAAGGTTCGTTTCAGTGTTTTGAAGGAAATGCTGGAAACACCGGATATTGACTGGGAAGAGGCCATCGCCGAGCGTGTGGATGACCTGATTCCCAAGCACATTATTGTCGACGACATTATGGCCTCCATCAACTACCTCAACTGCGTGGCAGAGGGTGTTGGTGTGCCGGACGATATTGACCATCTGGGTAACCGCCGTCTGCGCTGCGTAGGCGAGCTGCTGCAGAACCAGTTCCGGATTGGCTTTAGCCGTTTGGACCGGGTTATCCGGGAGCGTATGACGGTTCAGGATCTGGACACTGTTACCCCCCAGAGCCTGATTAACATCCGTCCTGTTACCGCAGTCATTAAGGAGTTCTTCGGCTCCAGCCCCCTGAGCCAGTTTATGGACCAGAATAACCCCCTGGCAGAGCTGACCCACAAGCGCCGTCTGTCTGCCCTGGGTCCCGGCGGTCTGAGCCGTGAGCGTGCATCCTTCGATGTCCGTGATATTCACTACACCCATTACGGCCGTATGTGCCCCATTGAGACTCCGGAAGGTCCCAACATCGGCCTTATCAACTATCTGGCTACCTTTGCCAAGATTAACGAGTACGGCTTCGTGGAAGCGCCCTACCGTAAGGTGGACAAGGCCACCGGTAAGGTTACCGACCAGGTGGATTACATGACGGCAGACGTGGAAGACGATTTCTGTATCTGCCAGGCCAACGAGCCGCTGGATGAAAACGGCTGCCTGGCAAATGAGCGTATTACCTGCCGCCGCCGCAGCGAGATTATCGCAGTTGACCGGGAGATGATTGACTACGTTGACGTATCTCCCAGAATGATGATTTCCATTGCGACTTCTTTCATTCCCTTCCTGCAGAACGACGACGCAAACCGTGCCCTGATGGGTGCGAACATGCAACGTCAGGCTGTGCCTCTGCTGACCACTGAGCCGCCGATTGTTGCCACCGGTATCGAGCACGCAGCAGCTGTGGACTCCGAGGTTTGCCTGAAGGCTACCGGCAACGGCGAGGTTATGGCGGTTTCTGCCGACGAAATCGTGATTAAGTATGACGATGGCGATGTGCAGACCCATAAGCTGACCAAGTTCTCCCGGAGCAATGCAGGCACCTGTATCAACCAGCGCCCCATCGTTACCGTTGGCGAGCGTGTGGAGAACAACCAGATTATCGCAGACGGTCCTTCCTGCTCCGGCGGTGAAATTGCCCTGGGTAAGAACGTGCTGATTGGCTTCGTGACCTGGGAAGGCTACAACTACGAGGACGCCATTTTGCTGAACGAGCGTCTGGTTCGTGAGGACGTATTTACCTCCATTCACATTGAAGAGCACGAGACCGAAGCCCGGGATACCAAGCTGGGACCTGAGGAAATCACCCGTGATATCCCCAATGTGGGCGAGGATACCCTGAAGGATCTGGACGAGGACGGCATCATCCGTATCGGTGCCGAGGTGCACTCCGGTGACTATCTGGTTGGTAAGGTTACTCCCAAGGGTGAGACCGAACTGACTCCCGAGGAGCGCTTGCTGCGTGCTATCTTTGGTGAAAAGGCAAG
>JAFXAQ010000011.1 GCA_017516925.1 Oscillospiraceae bacterium
CAACTGTACCTGAAATTTGAGACGCCTTCGTATATTGATGGTACAGCCAGCTGTACCAAGATTTTGAAACGCTCTTGTATAATGATGGTACAGCCAGCTGTACCAAGATTTTGAAACGCTCTCGTATAATGATGGTACAGCCAGCTGTACCAAGACTTCAAAGCGTCTTCATATAAGGATGGTACAGGCAACTGTACCTGAAATTTGAGACGCCTTCGTATATTGATGGTACAGCCAGCTGTACCAAGATTTCGAAACGCTCTTGTATAATGATGGTACAGCCAGCTGTACCAAGATTTTGAAACGCTCTCGTATATTGATGGTACAGTGACAGGGAAGTGTGGTGAAAATGATGCGGTTAAATAAGGCGGTCAGCCAAAGATTGCAGGAGTTATTGAACCAGCGAAAGATGACCCAATATCAGTTGTATATGAAAACCGGTGTGCCAAAGTCCACCATTGGCAATCTGGTAAACTGCTCCTATGATTCTGTAAAACTACGGATTTTACACGAGCTTTGCCAAGGGTTGGAAATTTCTATGACGGAATTTTTTAACTCCCCTGTTTTTGCGGAAGATAACCTTGAGCCCTAACCCTTTGCGTTAAGCAGAGGGGGTGCCTATTTGGGTGTTGCTGACTGCCATGGGGCTTGTGAATTTATGTATGATTGCCACCGGCAATCATTACTATTTTAGATTCGCTGTGCGGAGCACCACCCTCGCAGTGACGGCATTATACGGATATTTTTTGTGTTTCTCCGTCATTGCGAGCCGCAAGGCGGCGTGGCAATCAGTTCTTATTGAAACGATTGCAAGTGATTGACTTTGGGTGTATAATAAAACCAGAAACAAAAAGGGGGTATTTCTTATGGTATATCGTATGCAGGTGGCAGGTCTTTGGCGGGAGCTGCCCATTTGTCCCGTGTCGGACACCTTGAGCATTGCCGGATTTGTGATTTTCGGTGACCAGGAGCTGACGGTGGCTTGCGCCCGGGAGCTTCTGGCAAGAGCGCCGGAATATGACTACATCATCACCGCCGAGGCGAAGGGTATTCCGCTGGGTCACGAAATGGCACGGCAGAGCGGTGCGAAAAAGTACTTTTTGACACGGAAAGCGCCCAAGCTGTATATGACCGGGGTGTTCTCCTCCACCGTTAAGTCCATCACCACCGCCAAGGAGCAGACCCTGTATCTGGACACTGCCGACGCAGCGCTGATGAAGGGTAAGCGGATTCTCATTGTGGACGATGTGATTTCCACCGGGGAGAGCCTGAAGGCCTTGGAGGTGCTGGTGGAAAAAGCCGGCGGTATTGTTGCCGGACGTATGGCAATCCTTGCAGAGGGTGACGCACAGAACCGGGAGGATATTGTCTACTTACATAAGCTGCCCTTGTTCCATCCTGACGGAACGGTGATGGAATAAAGAACACATCCGTCCAAAACGTATCATCTCTGTCGCAAAACCTTACACAATAATGTGTGCGCAAAATCGAAAAAACCATTGGGGCACCGCAGTTTTTGCGGTGTCCCTTTTGGCATCCAAGTGGATTCCGTTTGGATTCCCAACAGAAGGGAACTGAACAGAAAAGAAAAGAAGAGAATAGAAAAGAGCTGAATAAAAAAGAAGAGAGAGCAGAAGAAGCCGACCCCTGGGAGGTCGGGGAGGATTTTGCTCCCGCCCCCGAAAAATATAGCGCAGGATAAAAAGTTATGTTAACTAGGTTGTCAGGCTGGGGGTATTTACTTTTGCTGTAAAATTTGGTATAATATAAAAAACAGAAGCATGGAGATGATTGTGTGGAATTTGCGGGAAGCTATGCCAGAATACAACTGGATATCCTGCGGCAAAACTATCTTGCCATTCGCCAAAAAGCCGGTGCGCCGGTGATGGCGGTGGTCAAGGCAGATGCCTACGGACACGGCGCTGTGGCGGTAGCAAAGCACTTGGAAAATGACTGCGATTTCTTTGGAGTTGCCAATGCGGCGGAAGCTCTGCAGCTGCGAAAAGCGGGGATTGAAACGCCGATTTTGGTGCTGGGTCGTGTAGAGCCCCAGGTGTTTGATAAGCTGGTGGAGGAAAATATCCGCCTGACGATTTTTGACTATGCGGATGCCTTCGTTTTGTCCCAGGTGGCGGTAGCCCAGGGAAAGTCGGCGAAATTTCATATTGCGGTGGACACCGGTATGAGCCGTATCGGCTTTCAGGTGACGGAGGAAGCAGCGGATATTTGCCAGAGAATCTGCGCTTTGCCCGGTCTGTTCCCGGAGGGACTGTTCACCCATTTTGCCACTGCGGACACAGGCGCTCTGGAAAAGACCCACGCGCAGGTGGCGCTTTTCCGGGAGTTTGACCAAATGCTCCAGGTAAGAGGGATAGAAGTGCCTATCCGGCACCTGGATAACTCTGCCGGGATTATGAATTTCGGCGCCCAGGGACAGATGGTCCGGGCGGGCATTGTGCTGTACGGACTGTACCCCAGCAGCGCGGTGGACAGGGATTTGCTGCCCATTCGCCCGGTGCTGAGCTGGCATACCCAGGTGTCCTGCGTCAAGCGGCTGCCTGCCGGTCGGGAAATCAGCTACGGCGGCACCTTCGTGACGGAAAAGGACACGGTGGTGGCAACGGTTTCCGCAGGCTATGCAGACGGCTACCGCAGAAGCCTGTCCGGGCAGTTTTATGTGCTGATACACGGTTGTAAAGCGCCGATATTGGGTAGGATTTGTATGGACCAGTTCATGGTGGATGTGACGGAAATTCCCAATGTTTCCATAGGGGATGACGTGGTTTTGCTGGGCAAAAGCGGGGAATTGGAGATTTCTGCCGAGGAAATTGCCGAGGCTGCCGGAAGCTTCAATTATGAGCAGCTTTGCAACCTGAGCCGCCGGGTTACCCGGGCGTATTATGACGCAGACAGAGAGCTTTTCCGGGAGAATTTCCTGCTGGTATAAATCAAGACAAGGTGAGACTATGGAGAATAATCAGGTGAATGTGGCGCTGGCCGCTGAAAAAATCTTGAACCAAGTGAAAAAAGTAATTGTGGGCAAGGACAATGTGCTGCTGTGGGTGCTGGCTGCCATTTTGGCAGGCGGTCATATCCTGCTGGAGGACATTCCCGGAGTGGGCAAGACCACCATGGCGCTGGCCTTTTCCCGGGCGCTGGGGCTGAAGCACAACCGTGTGCAGTTTACCCCGGATGTGCTTCCCTCGGATGTCACCGGCTACAGCGTGCTGGAGCAGGGGACAGGAAAGCTCAGCTACCGCCCCGGCGCTGTGCTGTGCAACCTGTTTTTGGCGGACGAGTTGAACCGTGCCACCTCCCGGACCCAGTCCGCCCTTTTGGAGGCGATGGAGGAAAATCAGGTGACGGTGGACGGCACCAGCCATCCGCTGCCCCAGCCCTTTGTGGTGCTGGCCACCCAGAACCCGGTGGGTGCTGCCGGAACCCAGCTTTTGCCGGACAGCCAGATTGACCGGTTTATGGTCCGCCTGTCCCTGGGCTACCCCCAGCCTGAGGACGAGGTGGAGATGGTGCTCAGCCGTCAGTCTGCCGATCCCCTTTCCCAGGCGGAGCAGGTCTGCGATACCCAGAGCCTGCAGCAACTCCGGGAAATTGTGGGTCAGACCTATGTTTCACAGCCGGTGGCAGAATATGTGGTAAAGCTTCTGGATGCCACCCGCCGTCATGAGAGCCTGCTGCGGGGCGGTTCCCCCCGTGCTACCCTGGCCGTGGTTTCTATGGCAAAGGCAGTTGCCCGGCTCCGTGGGCGGGATTATGTGGTGCCCCGGGACGTGCAGGAGGTGCTGCCTGTCACCCTGACCCACCGTCTCCAGGCCATTCCCGGCGCAGAGGTCACTGCCCAGGATGTGCTGCGGCTGCTGGTGGAGAAGGTTCCTGCCCCCAAGCTGCGTTGAGTATGTGGGGGCGACGGATTTTGTACCTCACAGGTCTTTTGGGCTGTGTGGTATTTTACGGATTTTACCGGGAGTGGTTCTCCTGGCTGCTGCTTCTGACTGTGCTGGGCTTGCCGGTGCTGTCGGTTGTGTTAAGTCTGCCTGCAATGCTCACCGCCAAGGTATATTTGCGCTGCCCGGAGCAGGTGCAGCTGCATACGCCTTTGCGGACGGCGCTGCAGGTGGAAAGTATTTTCCCGGCGCCCCGGGTGAAAAGCCGGGTGCGGTTCCATAATCTGCTGTCCGGAGACCGGTATGTGGGTCTGCCCGGAGAACGTGTGCCTACGGATAAGTGCGGACGGATGGATATCAGCTGGGATAAAATTTATATTTACGATTACCTGGGGTTGTTCCGCCGGAAGGTCCGGGAGGGCTACGGCTGTCAGGTGGATGTTCTGCCCAAGCCGGTGAAGGCCCAGCTGCCCACCACCCAGTCTGACGGCTTGGTCCACGCCTGGCGCCCCAAGCCCGGTGGCGGCTTTGCGGAGAACCGGGAGGTGCGTCTGTACCGCCCCGGAGACAACCTGCGGCATATTCACTGGAAGCTCACCGCCAAAACCGGCAAGCTGATGTACGGCGAGCCCATTGAGCCGGTGCAGCAGGGGTATTTGCTGACGGTTTGCCTGTGCGGAAATCTGGAGGACAAGCTGGGAAGGCTACTGTATTTCAGCCAAACTCTGCTCAGTCAGGGCATTCCCCATAAAATTCATTGCCGCACCGGGGAGCGTCCGGTGGAGTTTTCCGTGGAGAACCCCAAGGATTTGCGGGGCGGCTTTTCCCGGATATTGCAGGCAAAGCCCGCCCAGACAGAGGAAGAAATTTCCGCAGCCGGTGCGCTTTGGCACCACCATGTAGGCTCGAGCCTAGGAGGTGCCGGGGATGAAGCGTGAACGACTTTATACTGCCCTGTGGGCGCTGTTTTTCGGGTGCTGCCTGAGCTTTTCCGCTGTGGGCGCCTTAATCAGTGCCTTTTCTATGCAGGTGTCGGTTGCCCAATTGGCTTGGGTTTGTCTGGGCGCATCAGTGGCTGGCGCCCTGTGCTACAGCCTGCCCTTAGGGTTTTTGCCCCTGGGCGGCTTTGCCCTGACGCTGGGATATTATTGGCGCAGCGGTCAGCTGGAGCTGTCGGTTGAATCGGTTTTGTACCGGCTGTCCCGGCAGTACCATCGGGGCTACCAGTGGCCCATTATCCGGTGGAACGGACGCATAGCAGAGGAGCTGGAAAGCACCTTGCCGTTGCTTCTTTTTCTGCTGGCGGTGGCAATTGCCCTGCTGGTTTGCCACAGTATTTGCCGGAAAAAGTCCCTGTTTTCCGGACTGTTTCTCAATCTGCTTTGTTTGCTGCCCTGCTTTGTGGTCAACGACACGGTGCCGGGGAATCTGTATTTGTTTCTGCAGCTTACCTGCTTTATTGTGCTGCTGCTGACCTGGGGTGTACGTCGCCGCAGCGGAGCCGATGCCAACCGGCTGACAGCCATTGCGCTGCCGGTGACAGCGCTGGCGCTGCTGGTGCTGTTTGCCTGTGCACCCCGGCAGGACTATTCCCCGGAAAATGCCAAAAAGCTGGGGGATTGGGTGATGAATACCAAGCTGGTGCAGACCCTTTTGGGCAAGACCTCCCAGGATGACCCGGCTACGGATGGCTCGTTGGTGGATTTAACCCAGGTGGGCTATCAGGTGCCGGGAAAGACGAGACTTCTTACGGTAAAGGCGGATTTTTCCGATACCTTGTATCTGCGGGGCAGGGCGCTGGACTATTATGACGGTGTCAGCTGGACGCAAAGTACAAAGCCTGTTAATGAGCTGCCCTGGCCGTCGGATTTGGAGTCTGCCGGTATGGTGGAGATTACCACCAAATTTGCCCATAATATGCTCTATGTGCCCTATTACGCAGCCTCTGCCAGTATGCGGGAGACTGCCTATGGAGTTACCAACGGTATGAAGCTGACGGAGTATTCCTTCAGCGTCCGGAAGGCGCCTACCCACGCAAGCCTGAGCCAATTTCAGGCAAACAGTCAGGGATTGGAGGGCTACCTTTCCCAGTATATCGACTTACCGGATAGCGTGAAAAAGTGGGCGCAGCCGCTGGCTGCGAAGCTGACAGAGGGTACAGGCAGTGTTTACCGTAAGGCGGAGCTGGTGGCAAGCTATGTCCGTGCCTCTGCCTCCTACGATACCAACACCCCCCGGATGGATGCCCGGGAGAAGGACTTTGCCCGGTGGTTCCTGCAGGACAGTGAAACCGGCTATTGCGTCCATTTTGCCACAGCCACCACAGTGCTTTTGCAGGCAGTCGGCGTACCGGCGCGGTATGTCACCGGCTACACGGTGCAGGCGGTGGCAGGGGAGGAAGTGGAGGTCACCGGTGAGCAGGCCCATGCCTGGTGTGAGTACTGGCTGCCGGGCTTTGGCTGGACAGTTCTGGAGGCAACGCCTCCGGATTTGCGTCCGGAGGAGACAACCCAACCGGCAACCCAGCCCACCCAAATTCCGGAGCAGACCCTTCCGGAGGTAACGGAAAATCAGAACACCCAGCCCCAAAAGGTGACAGTGTCGAAAAATATTTCGCCCTTGGTGGCGCTGCCTGTGTTGTTGGCATTGGCGGTGTGGGGACAGTATAGCTTGCGCCGCAGCTGCTGGAAAAGACGGCTGCAAAAGGGAAATACCAATGCCCAGGCTCTTGCCCATTGGCAGTATGCCCTGCGCTTGGCGCAGTGTTTGGAAGAGCAACCGCCTGAGGCACTGCAGACCCTGGCGGAGAAGGCGAAATTCAGTCAGTATGCCATTACCCAACCGGAATTGGCGGGGATGGTTGCTTGGGAAGCCCGGGCCGTGGCAAGGCTGAAAAAGAGAAATGCTTTTGTTCGTGTATATTACCGCCTTATTTTGGCGCTGTACTGAAAAATATTCTGCAAAAAAACTGCTTTTTTGTAAATATTCTTATTGCGAACTGAAAAAAATGTTTGTATAATGGTGATATCTTTTTATGGGAGGATGTAGTATGAATAGTAACGTTCGTCCGGAAAATATGGAGCGCATTACCACAAAGACATTGGCAGATGCGTTTATTGAGGAGCAGGTGGCTGAGGTACGCAAGCAGGTAGGGGACAAGAAGGTGCTGCTGGCACTCTCCGGCGGTGTGGATTCCTCTGTGGTTGCTGCACTGCTGATTAAAGCCATTGGTAAGCAGCTGATCTGCGTCCACGTGAACCACGGACTGATGCGTAAGGATGAGTCTGAGGGTGTTATCAAGATGTTCAAGGACGGTCTGGATGCCAACCTGATTTATGTGGATGCTACGGACCATTTCCTGGGTCTGCTGGCAGGTGTTTCCGAGCCGGAACGCAAGCGCAAGATTATCGGCAAGGAATTTATCACCGTGTTTGCCGATGAGGCCCGGAAGCTGGAGGGAATCTCCTTCCTGGCCCAGGGCACCATTTACCCCGATATTCTGGAGTCTATGAAGGCTGCCGAGGGCAAAAAGGCTGTGAAATCCCACCATAATGTGGGTGGTCTGCCGGAGGATTTGCAGTTTGAGCTGGTGGAGCCCATTAAGCTGCTGTACAAGGACGAGGTCCGTGTGGTTGGTGAGGCTTTGGGTCTGCCCCATGCCATGGTCTACCGTCAGCCCTTCCCCGGTCCCGGACTGGGTGTTCGCTGCCTGGGCGCCATTACCCGGGACAGATTGCACGCGCTGCGGGAGGCAGATGCCATTTTGCGTGAGGAGTTTGACAAGTGCGGTCTGGCAGAAAAGGTTTGGCAGTATTTCATCGCCATTCCCGATATCAAGAGCGTGGGTGTCCGTGACGAGAGCCGTTACGAGGGCTGGCCCGCCATTATCCG
>JAFXAQ010000012.1 GCA_017516925.1 Oscillospiraceae bacterium
AGTGTAAAACCGCAAAAACGTAAGATAGAGCAGGGGGATTCTTAAGGGGTTCGCCTCGCTTGCGGGAGCAAGCGCCCCCCTTAAGCCGCCTCTTTGGGTACTTTCTTGGCGGAACAAGAAAGTACCGCCGCCGGCAGGCACCGCACTGATAAAAAGAGAAAAGCATCGAATGGACGGCAACAAACTCCGGAGATTGCCACACCAGCCTGCGGGCTGGTTCGCAATGACAAGGGGGGGATTGTGCTTGCTGCGCTAAACAGAAATTTACAAATAAGGTGTAATTATGAAAGAACAGACAATTTATGCCCTGGGTTTTTTTGACGGTGTCCATTTGGGTCACCAGGCCCTTTTAAAAGCATGCCGGGCTTTGGCAAAAAAACAGGAATGCACCTGTGCTGTTATGACCTTCCGCACCCACCCTGCCAAGGTTTTGAAGGGTGAAGAGCCTCCCCGGATCACGAATAACGATGACCGGCGGGCGCTGCTGTTTCACTTTGGCATTGATGTTGTGGAGGAGCGTTTTTTTGACAAGGACACAATGGAAACCCCCTGGGAGGATTTTATGGTAAAATTCCTTCGGCCTGCAGGTTTTGTCTGCGGCGACGATTTCCATTTCGGAGCCGGCGGTCTTGGCACGGCGGAAACCCTGTCTGCCTGGTGCGAAGAGGCAGGCATCCCCTGCGTGGTCGTGCCCCAGCAGGAAATGGACGGCATTCGCGTCTCCTCCACCCACATCCGTGCCCTTTTGGAGCAGGGCGACATCCGTCAGGCCAACCGCTTTCTGGGTCACCCCCATCAGGTCACCGGCAAGGTGATAAAGGGCCAAGGCCTGGGCCACACCATAGGCATCCCCACCGCAAATCTGGAGATCCCCGCCGGCTTGGTGGAACTGCCCCACGGTGTCTACGCCTGTAAGGCCTGCTTTGCGGGCAAGGCCTACCCCGCCGTCACCAACATCGGCACCCGCCCCACGGTAGGCGGCAAAAATGTAACTGTAGAGCCTTGGATCCTGGACTTTGACGGTGATCTCTACGGCAAAGAGCTCACCCTGGAGTTTTACGATTACCTCCGTCCGGAGCAAAAATTCGACTCGTTGGAAGAATTGAAGGCAGAAATTGAGAAAAATGCCGCCCAAACCCGAAAAATATTGGAAAATTCTTAAATTTTCTTCTTTACAATTGGGAAAACTTATGATAAGATAGTCGGGCTGGCTATGGCCGGTACAAAATTATGCCTGCTGCTCAGTTTTGGGAAGACACCGACCCTCTACTTGGCGCAAGGTAAATATGAAAAAAGGTGGAATTAGAAATGATTCAGAAGGAAAAGAAGACCCAGGTCATCCTGGAAAACGCAACCCACGAAGGCGACACCGGTTCTCCCGAGGTCCAGGTCGCTATCCTGACTGCCCGTATCAACGAGCTGACTGATCACCTGCGTACCCACAAGCACGACAACCACTCCCGCCGTGGTCTGCTGATGATGGTTGGTAAGCGCCGCAGCCTGCTGGACTATCTGGCAAAGAAGGACATCAACCGTTACCGTGCTCTGATTGCAAAGCTGGGTATCCGTAAGTAAGATTTTGCAGAGGGGCGACAATCGTCGCCCCTTATCTTACACAGCGGATCTTTTTCGCCAGTCGTGCGTTTTGTAAGCGCCCATATACACAAAGTATTATGACCGCTTACAGCCTTCGTCTGACGAAAAATCTCTCGCTGTCCTGCAATTCACATTTTGTCAATTATCGGGAGCCACTTTAGCAGTTGAAAGTGTCGACGAATCCTCGCCGCCAGTTTCAAGTGCTAAACCTCCCGAACCACACAACCCCTGTTGAAAAATCTATCAATAGGGCGCCCGGGCTTCTCGAAACAAATGATCTTTGAGCTGACAACGGAGCCGTTGCTCAGCCAAATAGCATTTTTGAGAGATGCCCTAATAAAAAAAGGAGGAAAACACAAATGATTACTCGCAAGCAGTATCCCAACCATCACGTTTACGAGATGGAAATCGGCGGCCGTGCGTTTACCGTTGAGACCGGTAAGGTAGCAGAGCTTGCCAACGCAGAGTGCATCTGCCGTTACGGTGACACCGTGGTTCTGACCACCTGCACCTGTAACCCCATTCCCAAGGCCGGTATCGACTACTTCCCTCTGACCATCGAGTTTGAAGAGAGAATGTACTCCGTTGGCCGTATCCCCGGCTCCTTCAACCGCCGTGAGGGCAAGCCCTCTGAGCGCGGCATTCTGAACAGCCGTATCATCGACCGTCCTATGCGTCCTCTGTTTGACGAGGAGCTGCGTAACGACACCGTCGTGACCTGCACCGTTCTGGCCAACGACTACGAGAACCCTGTTGAGATCGTGGCTTCCCTGGGCGCTTCCATCGCCATCGCTTCTTCCGATGTGCCCTGGAACGGACCTGTTGCTACCACCAATGTCGCCCGTGTCAACGGCGAATATATCATCAACCCCTCTGCTGAAGAGCGTGAGGCTTGCGACTGCTTCGTCTGCATTTCCTCCACCTTCGAGAAGGTTGTTATGATCGAAACCGAAGCCAACGAGGCTCCCGAAGATGTTGTCTACGAGGCAATTCGCATCGCCCACGAGACCAATATGGAGATCGTAAAGTTCATCAACGGCATCGTTGCCGAGATCGGCAAGCCCAAGTTCACCTTCGAGAAGGCTGCTGTGAACCACGAGCTGTTGAACGACCTGATTGAGTACGGCCTGCCCCAGATCGAGCACGCTCTGGACACCGACGACAAGAACGTCCGTGAGGAGCGCCTGACCGCTGCCCGTATCGACTTCAAGAATCAGTTCGTGGAGAAGTACGGCGAGGAAGAGTTCGAGATGCACATCGAGGTC
>JAFXAQ010000013.1 GCA_017516925.1 Oscillospiraceae bacterium
CTTAGCCTTCTCTGCCGCGTCCTTAAGACGCTGAAGCACCATTTTATCCTTGCGGAGATCAACGCCGTTCTCCTTCATGAACTTATCTGCCATCCAGTCGATAACTCTCTGGTCGAAGTCGTCACCGCCGAGCCTGTTGTTACCTGCGGTTGCAAGAACCTCAAATACGCCGTCGGAAATTTCAAGGAGAGATACGTCAAAGGTACCGCCGCCAAGGTCGAATACCATGATTTTCTGGTCTTCCTTGTCAACGCCGTATGCAAGTGCTGCCGCGGTGGGCTCGTTGATTATACGAAGAACCTCAAGGCCTGCGATCTTACCTGCGTCCTTGGTTGCCTGACGCTGTGCGTCGGTGAAGTATGCGGGAACGGTAATTACCGCCTGACTTACGCTCGTGCCGAGATATGCCTCTGCATCGGACTTGAGCTTCTGAAGGATCATTGCGGAGATCTCCTGGGGGGTGTAGCCCTTGCCGTCGATGTCCACGTGATAGTTTTCGCCCATATGGCGCTTGATGGAAGCGATGGTGCGGTCTGCGTTGGTGACAGCCTGACGCTTTGCCACCTGACCTACCATACGCTCACCGGTCTTGGAAAATGCCACCACAGAGGGAGTGGTTCTGCCGCCCTCAGCATTGGCAATCACCACCGGCTCGCCGCCTTCCAGAACTGCCACACAAGAGTTGGTTGTACCCAAATCAATACCAATAATCTTACCCATAATAAAATCCTCCTAAGAAAAATAATTTACAATTTTAACCTTGTCATTCCGAGCGCAGCGAGGAATCCGTTCCTTGCGGACCCTTCGGCTTTGCTCAGGATGACGCTTTGCGGATCCTTCGACTTCGCTCAGGATGATGCTTTGCATCAATTTGCCACTTGCACCATGGCAAAGCGCACAATCTTCTCACCCAGCTTAAAGCCCTTCTGGAACACCTGGGTGATGGTGTTTTCCTCTGCGTTTTCATCCTCGGTGTGCATCACCGCATTGTGGATGTTGGGGTCAAAGGTGTCCCCCACGTTGCCGAAAATCTCCACGCCTAAGCCTTCGAAAATGGATACCAGCTGGGTCATGGTCATTTCCACACCTTTTTTGTAAGCCTCGTCGGCAGTTTCCTGATTGAGGGCACGCTCCAAATTGTCGTACACCGGCAGCAGCTTTTCAATGGCGTCTGCCTTGCCGTGTCCGTAGGACTGCTCCTTTTCCTTCAGGCTGCGCTTGCGGAAATTATCGTAATCTGCCGCCAGGCGCAGGTAGCTGTCGTGCTCTGCGTTGTATTTTTCCTCCCAGGGATTGCCTTCCTCTACGGTTTCTTCTACCGGTGTTTCCACCGTTTCTTCCTCCGGGGTCAGTTCCTCTTCTTTTTTCTTTTTGGCCACGTTTATGCCTCCTCATCCTTACCGCCGGGCAGCTGCTTCTGTTCCGGCTTTGCAAACATTTTTGACAAGCTCTCGGCAAAATAGGAAAGTCTTGCGGTCACCTTGGCATAGTCCATCCGGGTGGGACCCACCACACCAATCAGTCCCTGCATTCCGTCGCCGATGTCGAACTTGGTCATCACCACCGAGGTGTCCTTCAGCTCCTGGGTGATATTTTCCGGACCCACCAGCACCTTGGTGCCGTTGCCGTTTTCCAGCACAGCCGGCAGGTTTGCCAGGGCATCCTCATCCAGCTTCGTCAGCACACGCTGGGCTTTTTTGGCATCCCGGTATTCCGGCTGACCCAGCAGCCGCATCTGTCCTGCCACCGCCACATTGGCATTAGCCTGCTTGGACAGGGCTTCCGCTGTGAAATCCATAATCACCGGCACCAGAGAGGCCGCCTCTCCTGCGGAGTTCATCACTTTTTGCAGCAGCTCCGGGGTAAATTCCTCCGGGGAAAGCCCGGTCAGCGTTGCATTCAGCACTGCCGAGAGCACCTGCAAATCACTCTGGGTTACACTCAACGGCAGCTTAATCAGCTTGTTGAGCACCTGCTCGTCGGAGAGCATCACCACCAAAATCACACTGCCTGCCCCGGCAGGTATCACCTCAAACCGGGTAGCGGTAGCGCCGCCACGGCGGGCAGCCATAGAAATCGCCGGCAAATCCGTCGCCTGAGAAACCAGCTTGGCAACCTTTTCCACCAGCCGGTCCACCTGCTGCATTTTTTCCTCAATGGCAGTATTGATGGACTTGGTCTCGTCCATACTCAGCCGGTAGTCCGCCATCAGCTCATCCACATACAGCCGGTAACCGGCGGCAGAGGGGATACGTCCGGCGCTGGTGTGGGGCTGCTCTAAGTAACCCATTGTCAGCAAATCCGCCATTTCGTTACGAATGGTTGCGGAGGAATAGTTCATATCCGGCAGCTCTGTAATCGCCTTGGAGCCCACAGGCTCGGCGGTGCGAATGTACAAATCCACCACGCTACGGAGCACTTTTTTCTTTCGTTCTGTCATCTCCATATCTGCTTCCTCCTTGTTAGCACTCTTTTCCCCTGAGTGCTAAGCACACTATACCAGAGAGTGCTAAAAATGTCAAGTACTATCCTTGTAAATAATTTTTGAACACCCATTTTCCCATCATCTGCCGTCATTGCGAGAACGGCAAAGCCGTTCGTGGCAATCAGTTTCTCATTGTTATTTTCTAAAATGTATGCTATTCTATTTTCGGTGATTTATAATGAATTATACAAATTGCAATTTATGTCCCCGGCAGTGCGGGGTCAACCGGGCAGCCGGGGAAAAAGGCTTTTGCAAAGCCCCGGCAACCGCCTTCGTTGCTAAGACAATGCTCCATACCTGGGAAGAACCGGTGCTTGCCAAACGCTACAGCGGCGCTATTTTCTTCGGCGGCTGCACCTTAGGCTGCCGCTACTGCCAAAACATAGCCATCAGCCGCAGCCCCACCGGCACCGTAATGGACAGCAGGCAGCTGCGCCGGGAGATGGACAATTTAATCGCCCAGGGGGCGGAAAACATTGACCTGGTCACCCCAACCCAGTACCTGCCCACCATTTTGCAGGCGCTGGAAACGCCTCTGCCTGTGCCGGTCATCTATAACTGCGGCGGCTACGAGCGCACAGAAACCGTGCAGGCATTACAGGACAAAGTGGACATCTATCTTCCGGATATGAAATATGCCGACAATACCCTCGCCCAAAGCCTTTCCGGCGCCCCCAACTACTTGGAAATTGCCGGCAGCGCCATCAAAGAAATGGTCCGTCAGGCAGGCAAGCCGGAATTTGACGGAGAAATTCTCAAAAAAGGTGTCATTGTCCGCCATTTAATTCTTCCCGGACAGGTGGAAAATTCCTTGAAGGTCTTAGACTTTCTGGGAGAAAATTTCGCCCCGGGAGAAATTCTTGTCAGCCTGATGCGCCAGTACACCCCTATGCCCGGGCTGCAGCCCCCCTTTGACCGGCCCATCACCGATGCCGAATATGAAAGCGTTCTGAGTTGGATGTACCTGAACAACCTGACCGGTCTTGTGCAGGAGCAGACTGCCTCCGACAAAAACTTTATCCCGGATTTTTAACATAAAGCGCAGACAACCCCCATAGGCTTTGATAGATAACAAGCCTATGGGGGGTATCTATATGAAACGAATTGTGTCTATATTCGTCGTTTTGGTTGTGTTTTTGGGGTTCTTGCCTGGGCAAGCGAAGGCTGTGGATATGGAAATTCCGGCAAAAAGCGCCCTGTTGATGGACGTAACCACCGGCACCGTTTTATACGAGCAAAATTCTCACGACCCCCTGCCTCCGGCCAGCGTCACCAAGGTGATGACGATGCTGCTGATTATGGAAGCCATCGACAGCGGCAAAATCTCCTGGGATGACACCGTCACCGCCTCGGAGGCAGCTGCCGCCAAGGGTGGCAGCCAGATTTACCTGAAGGCCGGGGAGACTATGTCCGTTTCCGATATGGTCAAGTCCATCGCTGTCTCCTCCGCCAACGACTGCGCCTGCGCCATGGCAGAGCATTTATCCGGCAGCGAAAGCGCCTTCGTGCAGCAAATGAACCAGCGTGCCAAGGAGCTGGGTATGGAGGACACCAATTTCGTCAACTGCACAGGTCTTGACGATGACCCGGGTGCCAAAACCCACCTGACCTCCGCCCACGACATTGCCCTAATGTCCCGGGAGCTTATGAAAAACCACCCGGACATCCAAAAATTCACCACCATCTGGATGGATACGGTGCGTGGCGGCACCTTCGGGCTTTCCAACACCAACAAGCTGGTGCGGTTTTATCCCGGCGCCACAGGCTTAAAAACCGGCTTCACCTCCGCCGCAGGCTACTGCCTGTCTGCCTCGGCAGAGCGTGACGGGCTTTCTTTGGTGGCGGTGGTGATGGGGTCGGAGACCTCCCAGAACCGTTTTGCCGCCTGCAAGCAGCTTTTAGATTACGGCTTTGCCAATTATGCCCTTGTGAAACCGGAAATCCCGGACACCCTGACAGTCCCTGTGAAGCTGGGCGCTGAGGCTGCCGTCAAAGCCGTACCCTCCGGACCGGATGCGGTGCTGCTGGACAAAGGGCAAAAAGCAAGTGTCACCACCGAAACAGAGCTTTTACCGGAAATTACCGCCCCGGTCAGTCAGGGACAGCGGCTGGGCACCCTGACCATCAAAGCCGGAGAGCAGGTCCTTGCCCAAATACCTCTGGTGGCGGAAAAGCCCATCCCCCGGCTGACCTACTGGCAAATCTTCGTCCAACTCCTGAAAAAACTCACCATGTCCCGCTAACCAGCCTGGTAGCATTGTGTCCAAAAGGACACAATGCATCGATATAAATCCCTGACGGGATTTTCGATATATGCCTTCGGCATTCGATATGTGCTGCGCACGCGATATGCCTGCGGGGGAGCGATGGGAGCGCCGCCGGTGGCGGGAGGAGCGACCTGAGCGAGTGGCAGCGGTCGGCGAGAAGCGAGCCTGTTTTGTCAGGCGAAGGTTCTGCCGGGCACCGCAACAGGATGAAGGGATTTATATCATATCGAATTTACCGTCAGGTAAATATATCGATTTTTCCATCAGAAAAAATATCGAATTGCGAAGCAATATATCGACAAAAATAGCTACCCGAAAAGAGCTTTACTTTCTCTTATTCGGGTAGTTTTATCTTATACTGTTACAAGCAGAGGATTTTTCGCAATCTTAAATCTCATTGTGCAGGCTGCGGAACATAATTGTGCCCCGGCAAATGGTCATCTGGTTTACATAACCCAACACCGACTGGGCAACTGTGCCACCGCCGCCGGAAATTTTAAAGGGCATTGCCCCGTACTTCAAAACGCACAGATCCGCAGATCGCCCTACTTCCAGGAAGCCAATCTCCTGCGCCTTACCGATGGCCCGGGCGGCATCCCCTGTGACCATACGGAGGATTTTTTCCTCATCGAAATACATACTGCGCAGGATGCTCATACACATGGTCAGCCCATAACAGCCGCCCCGCCGGAAAGCCGTGCCGGGGGTTAAATCGGTGCTGATGGTGTTGGGGGTAAAGCCCTTTTCCGCCGCTTTGCGAATCATATCAAAATTCGTATGACCGCCCCCGGCCATACCGTCATCCAAAATCACACCTCTGGCCTTTGCCTTGATGAGGCATGCAAAATCATCCTCCTGGGCATTGTGTCCGGCAGTGTGGAAAATATGGGTGCAAATATCCCCCGGGGACAAAATGTCCAGCAGCTGCGCCATCGGCACCGGCGACCGGGTGGAGTGCACCAGCACCTTCAGCCCACGCCCCCGGGCATACTTACAAACCGCCTCCAGCGGCGCCGCATCCCCTTCTGTCATCGTCGGGATGCAGGTATCAAAAAACACCTTCACACCCAGAACCCGGTCCCCATATGCCTGCACCAGTTCATCGGTCTTCTCCGGCAAAAAGGTCTTGCCCGCAAATTCCGCCGCCACAAACACATAGGTTTTCATCAGCATATTGTCCAGAATGCGGCTGCCCTCCGGCTTGGTGGCAGATGCCTCCACCGCCGCCGTCACACCAAAGGGAAAACCCGCCGCCTCGATACCAATGGAAAAGGAATCCGGCGAACAGCCCCGGATATGTACGTGGCTGTCGATGAGACCGGGCGAAAGAATATTGCCTCCCACATCCACCGTGCAGGCTGCTTTTCCGGGGCATTGACCGATTTCGGCAATCTTCCCCCCGGCAACCGCCACAGAATGCAAGCCTGTCAAAAATTCGTCACCGGTCCAAATCCGGGCATTTTTTAATAAAATATCGTAATCCATAGCTTCCTCTCAAACCGGCTGCAACCTTTTCGTCAGTTTCAACGCGCCCTTTGCCGCCAGCAGCACAAGCCCCGCCGCTGCGGTAAAGCCCAAAATATAAATCACCAGGCACCAGGGATAGGCAACCGCCCCCTGCACCAGGGAATACACCGGCAGGCTGGGCTCGCAGTAAGGGCTGACGAAGAACATATTAAAGGTCTCCCTTTCCAGCAGTCCCGTGGCGTGGGCAACTTCATTCATCCCCACCGCCAAAACAAGGCACACCCCAAACACCGGCACCGCCTTCCAAAGGGTTTTCCATTCCGGCTTCACCGCCCCGGTGCAGAGCAGATACACCCCCACAGTAATCATACTGCCGTGGCAAATCATCGTCTGCAAATTGACGCCGATGGTAGAAATAAACACCGAAACCGGATACACCATCACACTCAGGCCTGCAAACAGCGCATAGGTGGCAAGATACGCCCATAAGCTGTCCCGCAGCTTTCCGGGCTTTACCAGTCCTGCCAAAAGCCCCACATACATGGGCGTAGAGCAAAACTGGAAGGGAAAGGCGTACCACTGATAATCAAAGGAAATGCCCTCTGTGTAGGAAAAGCTGTAGTTAATCTGCTTGTACACTTCCAGCAAGGTCACCGCCACCGCCGTGAACCAAATGACCTTTTGGGGATTTTTCGCCCACTTCTTTAGGGGCACAATCGCCAAAACCGAAAGCGCAAGCCACGCAAGATGAAACCAACCGTAAGGCTCCGGCGTTTCCATAGACGCATCCAAAAATCTCAAAACTGACTGCCAAAATAGCATTGTGAACAGCCCTTTCTCTTTATCCTAATCCGGAAATTCCCACAAAGTCTCCCGAATAATTTCGCTGACTGTCGGATGGGGGAAAATAATCTGCCGGGCATCGGTGACCCGCAGAGACATTTCCAGCATCTCCGCCGCACCCCAGATCATTTCTCCGCAGTATGCGCCAATCAGGTGCACACCCAGAACCGTGCGGCGCTTTTTATCCACCAAAATCTTGCAAAGGCCGTCTGCGCCTTCGTTTTCCGCCACAAACCGTCCGGAATACATCATAGACAGCTTCTTTACCTCGTAATCAATGCCCTTTTCCTTGCACTGCTCCTCGGTTTTGCCCACGGAACCAATCTCCGGGAAGGTATAAATCACCGAGGGGTTGGCGTGGTAGCGCATGGTATCCGGCTTGCCCAGAATATGGGCAACTGCCACCTCCGCCTCCCGATATGCGGTGTGCGCCAGCATATACTTGCCGTTGACATCGCCGATGGCGTAAATGCCGTCAACATTGGTACGGCAGAAGCTGTCTGTAGGAATGCCCCGGTCCGCCTTGACACCCACCGTCTCCAGTCCAATGCCCTGGCAGTTTGCCCGGCGACCGATAGACAGCAGCGCCTTGTCGCTGTTGAGGGTAAGCTTGCTGCCCTCCGGCGTCTCCACCGTCACCGCTGACGGGGCAACGGAGAGCACCTTGTGAGAAAGCAGGAAGGTGACGCCCTTATTTTCCAGCTCCTTTTGGAGCATTTTGGATATTTCCAAATCGGTGGCGCCGGCAATGTGGTCCAGCATTTCCACCACCGTGACCTTGACGCCTACACAAGCATAGTAGCAGGCCATTTCCAAACCAATCACACCGCCGCCAATCACCGTCAAGCTTCCCGGCAGCTGCTCCAAGTCCAGAATTTCCCGGTTGGTCAGCACAAAGCCGCCCAAATTTTCCTGCAGACCTGGCAGTGGCGGCACTGCATTGGACGAGCCGGTGGCAATAATCACATTCTTTCCGGTGTACACCTCGTCCCCGGCTTTGACCCGGAACAATTCGCCCTCTTTTCCGTCCAAAACCGCCTCGGCATGGATAACCGTCACCCCAGCAGCCTTCATTTTGGCCTTCACCCCGGAAACCAAGGTACGTACCACCTTGTTTTTCCGGGCGATGACCTTTTGCTGGTCAATAGCAACCCCGGCGCAGGTCACGCCGTAATCAGCGCTGTGCAGTGCGTGGACATAGGTTTTTGCAGAATTTAAAAGCGCCTTGGAGGGAATGCAGCCCTCATTGAGGCACACGCCGCCTAAGGCTCTTTTTTCAAACAGGGCCGTCTTCAGGCCCTTGTGGGCAGCCCGCTCCGCCGCCAGATAACCGCCGGGACCGCCGCCCAGCACCAATACATCAAACTGCTCCATATGCGACCTACCTTTTCAAGTCTCTTCTGAGGTTAAAATAACAGGAAACCCCCAAAAAGTCAATGGCAATTCTTGTCAGAAGGCATACGTCCCGCCTTTGCTTTGTCATTGCGAGGCTTGCAACGCAAGCCGTGGCAATCCGCATCTAAACAAGCCGTCCCGATTTCTCGGGACGGCTTGTCTAAAAGACGTCATCCATTTCTGCTTCGTATGCAGCCATTTCCTCGATATACGCCCGGGTGATTTCTTCAAAAACAGCTCTGTAAGTCTCCGGAACCGTAAACACCTGCTCCTGCTCGTCGGTATACTGGTGCAGATAGTAAGTAGTGCCGCTGACAGAAATGCTTACGCTGTCACGTCGGAACTGCATATCCTCGCTGCAGGCCTGCAAGTCGATATAATAATCCCAGTCCAGATACATACCGTCGCCCAAAACGGTGGGCGCTACCGACTGCAAAATAAGCTCTATCGCCTCGACCTGTTCCTCGGTAAGTATATAATAGGCTTCCGCTTCCGGGTATTCTGTGTAGCAGTAACATACCAGCTCCGGAACAAACTCCTCCTGCATACGGCGCAGGATATCCTCGTACCGGTCCTCCCGGCAATAATAAATGCCTGCGTCAAGGTCTTCTAAGAAAACACCGTCCCCACTGGGATACAAATCCATTTCAGAGAACATACTGCTCAGCAGCACCGGCACATCCGGCTCTGTCACATAAACAAGCTTGCTATAATCTCCGGTCTCCACATAAAAATTCTCATTGCCGGGAAGGGCTTTGTAGACCGTGCCCTTCCAAAGAACCTCACCCTTTTCCCCCGGAAACGCCTGCTTGTTCCGCATATTCTCCAAACCCGAGCAGCCACACAGGCTCAAAAGCAGCCCAACAGCCGTGAGCAGGACCAGAACAGGCTTTGCATTCCTTTTCATACAACTACCCTCCTTACTCCAGGTTCAGCTTTTTATGGATAATCCAATGGCAAATCCCGAAAGATACCAGATTCATCAGCGCCGTCAGCACAACCGAGCCGCACAGGACTATGTGCACCGCCGCAATGGGATGCTGGGAAATCTGCTCCAGAATACCATCCCACACACCCTGTTCGCCCATAATTGCAAACACCACCATCAGAACGGTGCTTACCACCTGGGAGATGGCATATATGCCGAAATATACGCCCACCGCCGCCAGCACTCTGTTCTTGCGGAACAGCTGACCGACGCAGATACACAGATAAAACAGCATCTGAGAGCTGAACATTGCAACAACGAACATAGCAATCACTTCCGCTGTCCAGCCTGCCGCATGACCGATATATTCTCCGGGAATCTGCTTGATCAGATATTCTGCAGCCTTGCAGATTTCACCGAATACTTCTCCTGCGGTGGCAATGACGCCGGCAAGCAGGCACACAAGCACCGACAAAATATCGAAAGACACCGCCGTGAGCACCTTCACCCAAAGGTGGTTTGCCGGGGTCACCGGCAGCGTATGGGTCAAATAACCCTCACCGGTAAACAGGTTTTTATAAAACCGCTGAATGCCAAACACGGTGGCCGAAGCAAGGGTAACCATCAGTGCCACCACAAACACAAAGACAGCAGAACCAAATACGATACCATAGTACAGAGAATCGTTTTCAAAAATCAGCACAATCCGCAGCAAGGCGGCAATCGCCAGCGTAATGCCGTAAATCAGCGGCAGCACCCGCAGCCAAGCCAGATATTCGTGCTTGTACAGCTTCTTTACCATTTGAACACCTCCCGGAACAGTTCGTCCACGCTCTTTCCGTTTTCCTCCCGGATTTTGTCAACGGTTTTTTGCAGCAGAATAGCGCCGTTCTGAATAAACACCACCTCATCCAGAACCTGCTCGATATCGGAAATCAGGTGGGTGGAAATCAACACCGTCGCCTCCGGATTATAGTTGTTGATAATGGTGGAAATCACATAATCCCGGGCAGCAGGGTCCACACCGGCAATGGGCTCATCCAGCACATAGAGCTTGGCATTGCGGCTCATTGTCAAAATCAGGCAAACCTTCTCCTTATTGCCCTTAGACAGGGTCTTCAGCCGGCGGTTCGGAGAAATGTCCAGCTTTTCCAGCATTTCATAAGCAAGCCAAGGGCGAAAATCCTCATAAAAATCCTGGAAATAGGAGACGATTTGCTTCACCGTCATCCAGGAATTGAGATAAATGTTATCCGGCAGGTACGCCACAACCGCCTTTGTCTTTGGTCCTATCTTTTCTCCGCAGACGGTAACACTGCCGCTTTCCGGTGTCAACAGACCGTTGATAAGCTTAATGAGGGTTGTTTTGCCGGAACCGTTGGGACCCAACAGACCCACAATCCTGCCGCTATTGAGGGTCAAATCCACATTGTTCAGTGCAAGAATATGGCCATATCGCTTGGAAAGCCCCTGACAACGTAAAATTTCACTCATAATTCCCATCCCTCCACAATTGTTTTTACTTCTTCACCAGACACCCCGAGGCTGTTCATCTCCTGAAAGAAGTTTTCTGTTTTTCTGCGCACCAATTCCTGTCGCATATCCCGGGCGGCAGCAGTATTCTCGCTTACAAACCAGCCCGCACCCCGGGCCGAGTACAGAATACCCTGCTGTTCCAGCTGCGCAAAGGCGCGCTGGACAGTATTGGGATTTACGCCTGCTGTCACCGCAACCTCCCGAACCGACAGAAGCCGCTGATTGGGAAGAAAC
>JAFXAQ010000014.1 GCA_017516925.1 Oscillospiraceae bacterium
TACGTTAAACCATCTGCCAGCAATCTTTTCTCTCTGCCACTGGAAAGTAACACCCTCAACGCTGTCCAGTTCAACATGGAAACTAACAACAGTGTTCTTAATCACATGCAGATTACCGCCCTCATTCAAAACAGTCACAAGAGGCTCAGGCTCAATAATGGTAACCTCGTCGGTAATTAACTGATTGCCCTGTGCATCTGTCAGGACACAGCGGTAAGGAATAATTGTGGCGGTAGAAACTGTGACGGAATAGCTTGCCTCGGTTGCGCCGGTAATGTTGGTCCATTTGGTCGCACCCTGCTTTATTCTCTGCCACTGGTAGGAAACCGCATCTTCTGCCACCACGGTAAAGGTAGCGATTTTACCCTTTGCCGCATATGCGTCCACAGGCTGCGTGGTGATACAGAAGGCATCATAATCCGTGTAGGTATCGCCGCAGCGAGAGCAGGTATACCGGGTGTAGCCGGGCATGCCGTCAGCAGCATCAAAATGCTTGCTCTCATAGTTGTGACCCAGTGCTGCAACGGGTTTCTGTGCAGTTAGAACCTTGCCACAGACAGCGCACTTCTTACCTGCCGTCAAGCCGGCGCCTTCGCAAGTGGGCGCAACTGCAGGGATGGTTTCCTCTGTATGTCCCAACGCAACAACGTAATTATCGGTGTAGCTGTAATCACAGCGGTCGCAGGTGTAGGTTGTGTAGCCCGCAGCCGTACAGGTGGGTTCCGTCACAATAGCCACCAAATGGTGGGTATGCACAGAAAAATAGATGGTGGCATTCAGCAGATCCCCATTGCCATCTTGGATTGTAATTTCATTCCATCGTTCTTCCGTGTCCCCGTAGTAAACCTCGGTCAGCCTGCCGCAGGCAGAGAACGCATAATCGCCAATGGTGGTCACGCTGTCCGGAATGGTGACAGCGGTCAGGCTGTCGCAGTTTTGGAACGCCTCCACCCCAATGGTGGTCACGCTGTCACCAATGGTCACAGAGGTTAGGTTGTAGCAGTAAGAGAACGCCAACCTGCCAATGGTGGTCACGCTGTCACCGATGGTCACAGAGGTCAGGCGGGTGCAACCTTCGAACGCAGCAGCGCCAATGGTGGTCACGTTGTCCGGGATGGTCACGGAATTCAGGCTATGACAGAAAGCGAACGCACCAGAACCAATGGTGGTCACACTATCCGGGATGGTCACGCTGGTCAACCCGATGCAGTCAGAAAACGCAGAACGGCCAATACTGGTCACGTTGTTACCGATGGTGACAGTTTCCAGACTGTCACAATCCTCGAACGCATAATCGCCAATGCTTGCGACGGGATAACCGCCCAAGGTTGCGGGGATAGTGATATCGCCGCCATTGCCGGTATAGCCGGTAATAGTCGCTTCGCCGTTAGTTACGGTGTAGGTATAATAGGCAAGCATCGGCACAACTTCCTGCGGGGTTAAAATCTCACCGCAGGCAGAACACTTCTTGCCTTCGGTCAGACCGGAAGCAGCCTCCGTGGGCGCAACAGCCGGGAGTATCACCTCAGTATGTCCCGGGGCTTTTAAGGTCTGGCGATAAGTAGGCTCCAGTCTGCCGCATATGTAATCGATATATCCGTTTTCCGTACAAGTGGGCTGAACAGTCTCGGTAGATCGGATCCAGCCCCACTCAGCATCGTCGAGATAATAGTTGCCCTCCCCTATTTCAACGGTTGCGCCAAAATAGCGGAATGCGTACTCCAGCTTGGGTACCCAGTTGAACGCATCGTCCTCCACCACCGCATTGCCTTTAAAGAGGATGGTGGTCAAAGCTTGGCAGCTGTCAAAGGCGGCATTTCCAATTGTGACATCCGCAGGGACAATGACAGCGGTCAGCTGATTACAGCCTTCGAATGCGCTGGCTGCAATCGTCTTTACGCTGTCCGGGACAACATATTCTCCGGAAATGCCCGTATGCGCCTGGATGAAAACCGTCTTGTCCTTATTATACAGATTGCCGTCAGCATCATTGCTATAAGCCGGGTTATCTGCATCCACCCAAACAGCAGGCGCGCCGCAGTCAAGAAATGCGCCACGACCGATTGAGGTCACACTTGCAGGAAGATGAACAGATTTCAGGGAGCACCAGTGGAACGCATAGCTGCCAATGGTGGTCACGCCGTCCGGAATTGTGATGGTGGAAAAGGCGCATTCATCAAACGCATAATCGCCAATGGTTGTTACGTTGTTACCCAGGGTGACATTTGTTAAATAGAAGCACCAAGAGAACGCATAATTGCCAATCGACACCACGCTGTCCGGGATGACAACAGAGGTCAAATTCTCCAGACCTTCGAACGCCTTTTCGCCAATGGTGGTCACAGGATAACCGCCCAAGGTTGCGGGGATAGTGATATCGCCGCCTGCGCCAGTGTAGCCGATGATGGTGGCTTCGCCGTTTTCAAAGGTATATGTATAGTCGCCGCTAGTAGCAGCTTGGACAGCTACACTGGGAATCATTGAGAATACCAATGTCAGTGCCAGCAGAAAAGATAGGATCCGTTTCATTTAAACTTCCTCCTTAATTATAAGAAATGCTCCTAATAATACCATTATAAGGTAACCTCACGCAAAAAGCAAGTGTCTTTTAAGGGCGGACACTCAACACCCTCTCACCGGGAGAAGGCTAACAAAGCAACAAGCAGGTACGGCGAACCGTACCTGCTTGTTGCTATTTTGTTACTTGGTAAAGGTAACCTCGTTGGTGTAGGTGATATTACCGGCAAGGTCGGTAATTCTACAACGGTAGGTACCGCCAACCGTGGTAGACATCGTGGTGGTATCGTATCCTACGTAGCTGCTGGTATTTGCATTCACCCAGCCAGAGGTCTTATAACGCTCCCACTGATAGGTTCTCACATCGCCGGTAGCGGTGAAGGAGAAGGTCGCTGTACCATCTGTTACTGCAGCAGTAGGCTGGGAAGTAATTTTCACAGCCGCAAATGGAATAGAACTTACTTGTACAAGATAAATGCTACAAAAAAAGAGGCTGTAAAACAGCCTCTTTTCAGCGTATCGAATGAATGGCATTCAGCGGTCAGGAAAGCGCCAAACCGTCAAAATACCTTGCGTAAGCAAGCTTTTTCCACCTCATCCGTCAAAAATCAAAGATTTTTGCCACCTTCTCCCCAGGGAGAAGGCTTTTTTACCAAATCATAATTTTGTGATTTGACGGTTTGGGGCTTTATTGCGCCTCTTAAAGCAAGTCGTCGAGGACTTCCAGGAAGATATCCCGGAAGATGTCATAGCCCTCCTGGTTGGGATGTACCTTATCCGCAACGAAAATATCCTCCCGGACCTTTTGGTAGTTGCCCACATCCTCGGGGGTTTCAAAGAATTCCGGACGGTTCCACAAATCCACCACGGTGATATTTTCGTGGAGGTCCGCAAACTGCCGCATCAGCAGATGATACTTCTCCCGTTTGTTCTTTCCGTTGTTCCAGATGTCACGCATATTAAAGCCCTTGCCGTTGGGACGGGGGTGGTCCTCCAGCAGGAAAATACGAATCCCCGGAAAGTCCGTCATTGCCCAGTGGCACAGCTTTGCGATGTTAATCATCACATCCTCCGGGCTGTAGCCGTACATGCCGTCGTTGGCATAGGTGGAAATCACCAGCGCCCGGGGCTCCCAGGGCTTGACCATCCGGTGATAGTAATACAGCAGTTCCTCAGAAGTGGAGGTGCCGAAGCCGTGGTTGACACAGGCCAGGGAGCCGTCCTTCATACGGATGTCTTCATCCAGCCGGCGGTAGCCCCAGTTTTTGCTGCCCCATCGGGTAAACAGGGAGTGTCCGTAAAACAGGATTTTGCCTTTTTCAATAGGCTCCTGCTCATAGGCGACAATCTCTTTTTCCAGCCAGTTCAAGGGAACAATCGTTTCATACATTTTACAGCACCTCTTTCAGTATTTCTTTCATAAAGACCTTGTACAAATCATAGCCCAGTTGATTAAAATGGATTTCATCCTCCACAAAGATGTCGGTGCGAACCTTCTTGTAGTCGCCCACGTCCTTGGGGTTATGAAACCAAATAGGGTGATTGATATGGTCTACAAAGACTGTATCCTCGTGTCTTTCGCAGTACTGCTTCAGCAGCTGATTGAACCGATACATAAAGGTCAATCTGTCTTCCGTGACGAATTTTGCTGTGGGACGGCAATCACAGGCATACAGGCGGATGCCGGGGAAATCTGTGCGAGCCGTTTCAAAAAGCTTTGCCAGATTTGTGATAATTTCCTCCGGGCTATAACCCAGCCCCCGGTCATTATGGATAACGGACACCACCAAAGCCCGAGGCTTCAGGGGACGGACAAGTCTGGGATAATAATACAGCAGCTCCTCAGCGGTAGCGCCGCCGAAGCCACGGTTTACACTGCCCGGGATATCCTCTTCCAGGGGACGGATGCCGTAATCGGTATTATAAGCACCCCAGCGGGTAAAGCCGGAAGAGCCGTAAAAGACAATGCCGTTTTCCTGAACCGGAACATTCTCATAACGGGCAACATCTTTTTTTAGTCTGTCTAATTTCACACGGGGTTCAAACACCGGAAATCCCCTCCTTTATCAAAAACAGTATAACAGCTTTCTTTCTTGATTGCAACGCTCAATTTCCTTATTTTGCAAAAAAGAGGATGCGAAAAAACGCATCCTCTTTCCGTATGAAATGATATCGATTAAGCCTCGGGGTAGACAATCTGCACAGGCTGACCCAGCTTGGCAGACTCTACAGTAGCACGGCAAACTGCCACGGTAGATGCGCCCTCAATGGAAGAAATGGGGTTGGGCTCGCCGGCAACGATGGCCTTGATAAAGTCATCGATCTCTGCGGTCATATTGTGACCCTTAGGCTGGCAGGGAACCATTTTGGGGAACGTGTAATTCTTGCCGTTCTTATCCACCTGATACAGCTTCATCTCGGTACCATGGCTCTCGAAGATGATGGTACCCTCGGTGCCGTACAGACAAGTACGCATAGTGTAGTCACGCTTAACACCGATGGAGCAGAACACCTTGCCGATGACGTTGTTGGGGAACTTGTAGATCGCAATGGTGGTATCGTCCACAGGCCAATCGGTCAGGTACTTATGGGTGGAATAAGCAGTAACCTCAGTGGGGTTGCCTGCAATCCAACGCAGGAAGTCCACAGCGTGGCAGCCGCCGCCGATCATACCCTCGCGCTCGGGGGTAACGCGCCAATCATCATAGCCGCGGGAGCGCATATAGTCGTGGGCGTACTCGCTTTCCACAAATACCAGCTCGCCGATGGCGCCACTGTCTACAAGCTGCTTTGCCTTCTTGAAGTTGGGGTTATAACGAGCGACCTGACCAACCATCAGGCGGTTGCCGGTCTCCTTCTCCACACGACGCATCTCATTGCACTCTTCGATGGTCAAAGCCATAGGCTTCTCCAGCAGAACTTGCTTGCCGGCTTTCAAAAATGCGCTGGTGATCTCCAGGTGGCTGTTGTCAGGGGTCGCAACAATAGCGATATCCACGTTGGGGTCATTGACCAGCTCCCGGTAATCGGTTGCTGTATGCAGAGGGTTGTACTTTGCGCGACGGCGCTCCACACGATCATCCGTGGCGTTGTCGCAAATTGCGTACAGCACACAATCCTTCTGAGCCAGGACACCCTGCAGATGGAAGTCGGCAATGACGCCGCAGCCGATCAGGGCAACATTAAACTTTTTTTCAGACATTTTACTTGCTCCTTTACTTTTTTTATGGTACTTTTATACTAGCAAACCAAACAGGCATAAACAAGTTCTATTTGTTGGATAAACTACTCACATTGTTGGCAGGTGATTGCAATGAACGACACCAATATGCTGGTAAATGCGCAGCAAGGTATTCGAATTTTATTTGCAGAAAAGGAGCGCGCAGCCAATGGTGGCTCCTTTGGGCCGGTCATTCGCAGCGTCTATATTCTGGAGTGTTGCACCGGAGGAAAGGGGCATATTATCATCAACGGGCAACGTTTTCCCGTTCAGGAGGGCTGTTGTTATGCGCTGCTTCCCGGAGATGCTGTGACCCATTACAACGACACAGAGCATCCCCGGCAAGGATTTTCCTGTATGCTGGAAGGCGATTATGTCGGTAGAGTTCTGAAAATGCTGGGTATTGCCTCTGAAGCGCCTTTCTTTCCCAAAGAACAATATCCTCAGTTTCGGGATTGGATGGAGCAGCTGCTAACCCAGTGGAACTGTACCGATTCCGGTGCGCCCTTGCGGCAGCTCAGCTGTCTGTACGGACTTTTGGGAGAGCTATTATCCGGACACTCCCGTCCCCTGGGTAATACGGTTGTGGACCGGGCGGTGGGCTATATGCAAGCCAACTACCCCAAGGTGCTGACAGTAGACGATATTGCCGCCCAGGTGGGACTGGAGCGCACCTATTTTTCCGAACAATTCAAAAAACGCACCGGACTTTCCCCTTACCATTATTTAATACGGGTGCGTCTGCAGCATGCGTTGGAGCTATTGGACACCCGCCGTTACTCCATTACGGAAGCTGCCTATATGGTGGGTATGGATGCCCATAATTTCGCCCGCCTTTTCAAAAAAGAGGTTGGCTGCACACCCCAGGCCTATGTGCGACACGTGAAAAGCGGACATCATCCTATGTCCGGTCGGCAAAAAAAATGTGCATCGGAATGATGCACATTTTTATTTATACACCTTCAGCCAGACCCTCTGCTACGCTTGCATAGGTGCAGAAGGTTACATTTTGGTGGTTTTGCAGGAGGCTGGCAGGAATGGCTGCCTTCACTTCATCGTGGAATACGTGCTTGGCAATGCCGTGCTGCCAATCCCGGTTCATGGCAATATAGACACGCTTGGCTTCCAAAATCTGCTTCATACCGATGGTAATGCAGTACTGGGGCATACCGCACAGGTCACCCCGCTGGTAGCCGTAGGCATTGATGGTCTTGGTCTCTCTGGAAATAGGCAACACCCGGGTGCCCAGAGCGCCGAAGTCCTCGGCAGACATATATTTCTCCGGGGGCTCATTAAAGGCAAGGTGTCCGTTGATACCCAAGCCGCCCAGGCACAGGTCTGCGCCACCTAATTCTGCAAGCTTCCGATCATACTCAGCTTCCTTGCCCACGCAGGGGAACAGTCTTTGCTCTACAGGCATTACCAGCTCCGGGTCCACCCGGGAATAGAACTCGTCGTTCATTCTTTTTTGGAAGCTCATTTTGTGGTCCGGGTCAATCATCTGGGTGGGAGAAAGCATATACTCGTCCATATTGAAAAACCAGACGTTTTTCAGGGATACCCGCAGCTGGTTAATGAGCCTTGCCAAAATGGGATACTGGTCTGTGGGACCCACCGGGACAATCATAACCGTCCGCTTATTCTGGGCATTATTCTTCATAATTTCTCCCAGCATTTCCAGTGCCATATCAAAGTAGACATCCCATTCCTTGCCAACCGTCTTCAGTTGAATGTTTCCGATTTTTTCCATCACGCTCTATCCTTTCATTGATTGCTGCCTATCCCTCAGAAGGGATAGGCAGCAAATTTGGTTATTACATCAGGGGGATGTAGCGTTCTGCCATATAAGCGATGTCTTCCCAGGTGAGAAGTCCCTTGCCGATGGCAACGTTCAGGTAAGCGCCGTTAAAGGCATAGAAGGCATCCTCGGTGATCATACCGCCAAAGTCCTCCAGAGTCAGCAGACCGTAAGCAGCAATATCTGCAGCCTTCTTGTCTGCGTCATAAGCCATAACCGCAGTGTCCACATCAAAGATATTGAACAGGCCCGCAATACCACCGGGCATAGACAAGGCGCCGTTGGTGTAATAGTTCAGGTGTGCGAAGGTAACAGGAGACCAGGCTGTGGTAATTTCTTTCTCCAGTACCACCTTCTCCAGAACAACCGCTGTCCAGGTGTTTGCAGAAATGTCACCCTGCTTTACAAAGCTGTGACCCACATAATCGGCATAGTTCTCAGCATCAATATATACATACTTCGCCAGATTCAGGTCAAAGAAGCCATGCTCGGAAATGACCTTTACATCGCTGCCATCAGAGAAGTACAGATGAATGATCTCGTACTCGCTCTGCTGATCGCTGTCAACGAAGACGATGGGAGCAGTATCATACTTGCCGGTCTCCAGGTTCCAGACCAGGAGCAGCTCGTCGCCGGTCAGCTGGTCCACACGCTTCTGCGTGCCGTCTGCCAGGGTAATCAGCGTATCCGGGGTAACGCAAGATCCACTGCTGCCACTGGTCAGCTGTGTCAGCGTACCATTGCAGAAGTCAGAATACTTGTACTGCTCATCCTTATTTTCAGCAACAGACCAGGTATGACTAAAGGTCAGTACGTCGCCGTTATTATTATCCTTGAAGGTATAAGACACCGGGACACTGCGGGCGCTGTTACCGGAGTTCACCAAACCGTTGGAATTCGCCGCAACGAAATACAGCTTGCCGTTACACACAACGGGCATTGCGTACACATTGTTACTGGAATGTACCTGACCGCCGGTAAGGGTCAGGGTAAAGTCACCGTTGGCAGGCGAATAGGTCCAGGTTTTGTCTGTGCCATTCTGCTTACCTGCTGTTGCAGGTGTATAGTCAGACAACGTAATTGTCTTATACTGCTTTTCGGCTACGCTCCAATACTTAATCTGGATACCCTGCAACGCAGGGGCTGCGCCGTGCCAGGTTCCACCGTAGGAGGATGCGACGCACAAGCCGGCTTCATAGTTTGCAGCAACCAGCGTGGGGCTTTCCTTGCTGGTCTCAGTGCCGGTGACCTTGAAGTTTGCGGTGTATTCCTTGCCATCCACAGTTGCTGTGAGTGTATAGGTAACGCCACCGGCAACGACTGCAGCAGAGGCAGGCTTTGTATTGCCGTCCACCTTATAGTCAGTCACCGTGATTCCGTTGACAGACATAGACAGCTTGCCAAAGTCCAGAGCATAGCCGGGAAGCTTATCCAGGTCCACGTTCAGTTCATAAACCCAGCCGCTGGTAGCAAAGGACTTGCCGGTTTCCAGACCGTCGCTTGTATCGGAATAGGTTACTGTAATGTTGTCACCCTGCTCCGTGGGCGCATATGCGGTTTCTGTCTTGAAGGAAGCGTCGGTACCATTGGTGTTCTTATAGGCGTAAACATAGGTCGTACTAAATCCAGTAGAAACCTCTGCGTAATCATAAGGAATTGCCGCCTGATTTGTTCTGTTATCCGTAATCGTGGTGGCATTGACCTTGGAAGTTGCAGACTCAGGCAAATACGCAAAGCCCAGGTTGAGAGATTCGTTCGTACCGTCACCATCCAAATTGTGTAGATACTCTGTCTTTTTCAAGACTGTAGAAATCAGGCTCTGTCCTGCGCTGGGGACATACTGCTTGTCATTTTCATCCACCCAGGCATTCTGTACAAGGGTTCCTTCCAGAGTGACAGGCGCCGCATCACCATTTGCGTCGCAGACAAACAGCACACTGAAGCCCATCAGGGTCTTGCTGCTGTCATAGGTAGATGCCGTAGGCTTCTGCACCAGAGTCACATCCCGCAGTGTCAAATGGTTGGCAGCGCCCACCAAAACAGAGGCCACTGCGCCCAACTCAATCCGGGAGTTGTCAATCAAAACATTGCCACCGGACACATTCACTGCCGCACGACCGCCGGAAATCCGGGAGTTCAAAATCTGGCTGTTACCGGATGCCATAACGCCACTCTTAACATTATAGTAGCGGGTCTTGTCCGTGGTCTGGCTGCGGTTGCCGGAGTCGGTCATATTGCTTTTATACAGAACCGCATAATCGAAGTTGGGAGTAATAATCTGCACATTATCCAAGGTGCCATTCGTCAGCGTCACAAAGGCATAACCCATATCCAGCGCAGCAGAGTCACTGCCGCAGGTCATGGTAAAGCCGTTGCCGTACAGAGTATAGCCACCGCTGACCGTCAGGGAGCTGAAGCCGCAGTTGTTCAGCAGAACCACGTTATTGGCTGTCGCATTGGTGGCGCCGGTTGCGTTGACAGCGTCTACCACTTCCACAATCAGCTCGGTGGGGATGCAGCGGTCATCATCCTGGATGGTGATTTTGGCAAGACCGGTGCCGGAGAATTGGATAGCGGTCTTGGTCCAGTCAGAGGTATTGGCGGTAACTGCGCCGGATACGGAAGAGGTTTCGTTCAGGGGTTCTGCTGTGACTGTCACGCCGGAAACATTGATTACCTTATCGTCCACAACCTCAGCCGCTTCAAAGAGGCTGCCCAAGGTCACCGCATTTGCGTTACCCACACGATACAGATAGTCGTTGACGAACTTGGTTACAAACTTAACCACAGGCTCAGCCTTTACCTCAGGCCAAGCCACGATATTGGAAACATCCCAGTCTGCCATCAAAGAAGCATATGTCTCGTACATTGCGTACGCTGCATCCTTTTTGGTAACGTCCAGGGTTTCCAGTTCTTCATTCACAGCCTCCACCTGGGTTTTCAGACTGCGGGACACCGTGTCGCCGAAGACATAGCCCTCGGCGGTTTTCAGGTATGCACGTCCGTAAATCGCCACGTTAGCATTGCGTGCGTTGATTGCATCCAGATTGGTGGTTTTCAAAACATTTTTCAGCAGCGTGCCGGAGGCGGCAGCATTGGCGCCTTCGCCTGCCTGAAAATCGTTAAAAATGGAGTAACCGCAGTCGGTATTGCCGGGGGTAGGCTTGCTCATCAGGCTAAGCGCTACGCCGTAGCTCTCCACATTGGCAGCAACCACCTCGTCACCGGCAAAATCACTGGTGTAGTACACACCGGCAACATCAGGGCGCAGCGTCATTGCACTAATTTCCAGGCTGACACGGTGGAAGGAAATGCCGTCAGCCTCGGTAACCTGCAAATAGCCGTCACCGGGAAGGACAGTGCCCTCTGCAACTTCTGCAATTTTGCCGTATACACCGTCAGCGACCGAGTAATCATCGGTTGCGCTGTCAATGCAGTACAAAACAGGCTCGTCACCCACAACGGTCAGGATTTCCACAGAGTAGCCGTTCAGGTCCAGGAGGGAACCGCTGGCAATGGACAGGTCCTCCAGGTCCCTTTCCAGGACCTCGGTGTGGGTGTAGACACCATCAGCGGCATATACCGCCAGGGTCAGACCACAGCAGAGAACAACCAGCGTGCAAAAAATTGCTAAAAATCTGCGCATTGTTTTCACTTCTCCTTATGTAGAATGATAGAAAATCGTATTTTGTTGCCATTGGCAACCTTCTCCATAATAAATTGTAGCACTCCTCCCCCGCTTTGTCAATTTCCAAGAACAATTTTTGTAATAATCGACAAAGGTTTCTCTTTTTTTTACATCTAGCATTATCCCTTGCATATTGGCAGTTTTTGGTGTACAATGAGGACAAATACTGCAAGCAAAGGGTGATAAATATGCGCGACCTGCAAAAAAACATTGTTCCTTCCAAAAACCAAAATGCCTATGACTATTATGAATTTGATAAAGGCGACGGCATCCGGGTGCTGTATGTGGGTAACTCCATAACCAAGCACGCTCCCAGCGAAAAGCTGGGCTGGTACAACGACTGCGGTATGGCGGCAAGTGAGGTTGAAAAGGACTACGTGCACCTGCTTCAGGCAAAAATCAAGGAAATCCACCCCAACGCCGCCTTCAGCATTCTGCAGGTGGCAAACTATGAACGGGAATTTTACACCAGAGAACCGGAAGATTATTATGCGGCAGCAAGGGATTTTAAGCCGGATTTAATCATTATGTTCTTTGGTGCCAACGTAAACAAAGAATATTACACTACAGAAAATCCCCCAAAAACATTTGAAAAAGCATATGAGGACCTCCGCAATTACCTTGTGGGCGGTCGGGACGCTTTCGTTCTGCACTCTCAGGGCTTCTTCATCCGCGCTTCTTTGGATACGGAAAAAGAAAGGGTTGCAAAGAAATATAACGAAGCCTTTATTAATCTGGAAGATATGCGAGCACTCCCCGAAACCCACGGAATGTACAACCACCCCAATGACCTGGGTATGCAAATCATCGCCGACAGGTTCTGGGACGCCGTAAAGGATTACGTGAAAAACTTCAAATAATAAAAAACACATCCACCGGTTGCCGACCGGTGGATGTGTTTTTTATACTTCTGCTTTATATTGGCGGGGTGTTTTCCCCATGACACGCTTGAAAATCCGGGCAAAATTCCGGGTGTCCAAACCAACCGCCGTAGCAATCGACGCTATCGGTTCGTCGGTCTCCTTTAAGAAAATGCATGCCTTTTCAATCCGCACAGCGGCCAGATAATCCGAAGGTGTCCAGCCGGTTTTGGCTTTAAAGAGGCTGGTAAAGTAGTTGCGCTCCAGGGAAAATTCCCAGGCAAGACTTTGCACTGTGATTGGCTGGTCATAGGTCGCTTCAATAAAACCTTTCACCCGTTCTGCCCACCGGTCATGCCCTCTGTTGGGCACGCCCCGCAGCAACGCTCCCAAAATGGCGTTACCCCAGGCTGTACGGCGAAATTCTGCCCCTAAATCCGCATCGTGGCTCATTTCCGCCAAAAGCTTCATATAGCCCAGTATCTCGTCGAAAGCCTTTTTGCTGATGTAAGGATTTTGGGAACTGATTCCCGCTGCCGCCAGGGCAGGTCCTACCTGCCGACCGTCCATAACGCAGCTATAGCCAATACGGGGATTTTCTTCATCGGCAGTATGTCGCACCCGGTCCCCGGGGAATAAGGCGTAACCCACCCCGGGTCCTATAGGATACTCCGTGCCGTTAATAACCACGGAGCCATAGCCTTCGGTGCAGCACTCCAGCAGGTACACGTTTCGCACCGTAGGACCGCAGCATTTACCGGCACCGGGAATATCCGGCACACAGTGGCTCACAAATACATTTTCCGTATGACGGTCATAAAACTTTCTTTTCAAAAGGTTACCTCCCAGCAAATTGAAGAAAACATCACGCTTTTTGTGTATTGATTTTCCATAGATGTATGGTATGATGGTGATGCTAGAAATATAGCATATTGAACATTCAATAGCAAGCCCATTTTCAAAAAAACACTACATATCAGGAAGGAAAGTTATTATGGCAAGAAAAGTTAGACTTGGTATGATCGGCATTGGCGCTTTTGCCAACACCCATCTCAAAGGCGCTCTGCAATGCGAAAACGCAGAGCTGGTTGCACTGGCGGATGCCGATGAAACCCGTCTGCATCAGTATGATGACAAGTATCATCTCGGTCATCTGGACCACTACACAAACTATCACGATATGCTGGCCCGGGACGACATTGAGGGCGTGATCGTTGTTACCAACGACCAGTCACACCGCCAGCCCACAGTGGATGCCCTGATGGCAGGTAAGCACGTACTGTGTGAAAAGCCCATGGCGCTGTCTATGGACGACTGCCGGGCTATGATTGAAGCGGAGAAAAAGTCCGGCAAGAAGCTGATGGTCGGTCAGATTGGTCGTTACACCACCTCCTTCAACGATGCTATTCGGCTCATTGAGGACGGCGAAATCGGTGAAATTTTCTTTGTAGAGTCTGAGTATGCCCACGATTACTCCCAAATCCCCGGCTCCACCGGCTGGCGGAAAACTCCTGAGCGCCACGCAATTATCGGCGGCGGCTGTCACGCTGTGGACCTGCTGCGCCGTATCGCCGGCAACCCCACAGAAATCTCCGCTTTTGCCAACCACAAGGTACTTACCGACTGGCCTGTGGACGACTGCACCGTCGCCATTATGAAGTTCCCCAACAACGTCATCGGCAAGGTGTTCTGCTCCATCGGCTGTAAGCGCAGCTACACCATGCGTACCTGCGTCTACGGCACCAAGGGCACCCTGATTTTCAACAGCAGCTCCATTGAAATGTACAAGGACCATTTCACCGACAGTCCTCTGTATGACAAGCTGTACGGCAACAAAGCCCAGCACACTGTAAAGATTCCCGTTCCCACCGGCCACAACGACCACAACACCAAGGGTGAAATCGGCGATTTCTGCGACAGCATTATCAACGATACCAGCTTCCCCTGCACCGGCATTGAAGGCGCTGTGACGGCCTACGCATGCATGGCCATCGTAGAGTCTGCCCGCACCGGCGAAAAGGTTATTATGAATTACGACTTTATGTAAAATTTACCTCCGGTACCGCCAAGTACCGGAGGTTCACTTTTTTCTGGACAATACCGGTTTTTTCAGGTATAATTGCAGTGAGATTTTGATAAGTGAGGTACACCCTATGCATTATGATGTTTTGATTATCGGCGCCGGTCCCGGCGGTATTTTCTCTGCCTACGAGCTGGTCAAACGCGATCCCAGCCTGAAGGTAGCTGTGTTTGAGGCAGGCAACGAACTGCGCAAACGCAATTGCCCCATTGACGGTGATAAAATTAAAAGCTGTATTGGTTGCAAAAGCTGCTCCATTATGAGTGGCTTTGGTGGCGCCGGCGCTTTTTCTGACGGCAAGTACAACATTACCAACGACTTTGGTGGCTCTTTGTACGCCTACATTGGCAAAGCCAAAGCGCTGGAGCTGATGCATTACGTAGACGAAATCAATATGGCTTACGGCGGCGAGGGCACCAAGCTCTACTCCACCGCCGGCAGCAAGTTCAAAAAGCAGTGCATCCAGAACAATCTGCACCTGCTGGATGCCTCGGTGCGACATCTGGGTACGGACATCAACTATGTGGTGCTGGAAAACCTGTATAACTATTTAAAGGATAAGGTCACCTTCTACTTTAACACGCCGGTGGAAAAGCTGGAAATTGCGCAGGACGGCTATCTCGTACACAGTAAGGACGGTGTGTTCTCCTGCCAGTACTGCATCGTGTCTGTGGGACGCAGCGGCAGTAAGTGGATGGAGTCTGTTTGTAAGGATCTGGACATTCCCACCAAGAGTAACCGGGTGGATATCGGTGTCCGGGTGGAGCTGCCTGCGGAGGTGTTCTCCCACCTGACCGACGAGCTGTATGAAAGCAAAATTGTTTACCGCACAGAAAAGTACGGTGATTTGGTGCGCACCTTCTGTATGAACCCCAAGGGTGCTGTGGTCAACGAAAACACCAACGGCATCATCACTGTCAACGGTCACTCCTACGAAGACCCCGCCAAGCAAACCAACAACACCAACTTCGCCCTGCTGGTTTCCAAGCATTTCTCCGAGCCCTTCAAGGACTCCAACGGCTACGGCGAGTCTATCGCAAGGCTGAGCAATATGCTGGGCGGCGGTGTGATTGTCCAACGGTTTGGCGACCTGATCCGCGGGCGCCGTTCCAACCGTGACCGGATGAATGACTCCTTCCTGGTGCCCACCCTGAATGCCACCCCCGGCGATTTGTCTCTGGTTCTGCCCAAGCGGATTTTGGACGGCATTATCGAGATGATTTATGCCCTGGATAAGATCGCTCCCGGTACCGCCAACGACGATACGATGCTCTATGGCGTAGAGGTCAAGTTCTATAATATGGAGGTCTCCGTGGACGAGCACCTGATGAGCCGCCACGAAGGTCTGTATGTCATCGGCGACGGCAGCGGCATCACCCACTCCCTGTCCCACGCCTCCGCCAGCGGCGTATATGTGGCAAGAGATATCACAAAGTAAGCAAAATCAGCCGCCTCGTAACAGAGGCGGCTGATTTGTTGCAGTCTTTAATCACTGAGGCGCTTTTTATATCGTGCGACCATTCCTTCAAATCGCTCCACCAGATATCGGTAATGCTCTTTTTTCTCCGCATCCTGTAAGCATTCTGCAATCAACAATTCTCTTCCAACTTCAAAAGAAGGCAATGCGTTGGCTAATTTTCTGGCTTCCTCCAATTGTCCTGTTCTTGCATATACCCGCACCAGCAACGCATTTGCGCCGCATTGCATACCGATGTTGTTGGAACAACTGATTTTATTGCATAAAGAAATGATTTCTTTTGCAACGGACATATCTTGTTTCTTTTTAAATTGCGAATAATAGAGAACATTTACCTTTCCGTGAAGCAAATACGCATCATTGGGGTGCTTTTGCAACATCTTGTCATAAGCTTCTAAAACTGCTAAGATTTCTTTGCGATTGTACATCTCATGCACACGCTTAAAAAAGGCTTCCCTTTCATTGGTCTCGAGCTCTCTCCCCCGTCCCATCAATTCGTCCAAAGTCACATCAAAGAAATCTGCAATCATAGGAAGCATAGTAATGTCGGGATAGGTAGCGCCATTTTCCCAACGGCTCACAGCTTGGGCTGACACCCCCATTTCATAGCCGAGCTGCTCTTGCGTGATGCCCTTCGCTATACGTAAGCTTCTGATGTTTTCCCCCAAACAAACAAGCATAACCGTTCCTCCATATTCTTTCGTAAATATCTGTTGCAATATAATCATTATATCACATATGCAAGCATATTACATAGCTTGATGGTTGTAATTATTCAACTATGCTGCACCCTACCGCTACACGTCCATATCTGCAAATGCAGCTATGATGATAGTAGCGGGTTTTATATTCATCCCGCCGCAAAAAGCGGTTTTTTCGGCTTCTATGGGGTGGCGTAACGCTTGCCGACGGAATGTAGGGGCGGATGCCCACATCCGCCCGTGGGACGATGTAGGCATCGTCCCCTACGAGTTGCAATTAGACAAAATGCGTGGTATAATACTGCCGGAATTAGAGATTGCCACGCCCCTTCGGGGCTCGCAATGACACGAAAAAATGAGGGAATTATGATGAAAAAAGTACTTTTTGTGTGCCACGGCAATATTTGCAGAAGTCCGATGGCGGAGTTTGTTTTGAAGGATATGGTAAAAAAGGCAGGGCTGGAGGGCTGGAAGATCGCCTCCTGCGCAGTCAGCCGGGAGGAGCTGGGAAACCCGGTTTACCCTCCGGCGCGGCGGGAGCTGAGCAGTCACGGCATTGGCTGTGACGGTCATCACGCACGGCAGATCACCCAGGAGGATGTGGACAGCTTTGACCACATTTACTATATGGACAGCTCCAACTTTCGGTATTTGCAGCGGATGTTCCCCGGCGAAGACAAGTTCCAGCCCTTTTTGAGCCGGAATGTGGCTGACCCCTGGTACACCGGGGATTTCACCCAGACCTGGCTGGACATTGTGGAGGGCTGCACCCGGATTTTGGAGGTGCTGCGATGATTGACAGAGAAAAATTGGAGCAGTCCCTTGCGGAGCTGCCCCTGTACGTATATTTGGATATTGACCCGAAACGTCTGGAATTCTCAGACAGAATTCGCTGGATTTGCCAAAACGAGTGCCCCATGTATGGAAAAAGTTGGGCTTGTCCCCCGGGTGTGGGAGAAGTTCCGGATTGCAGGGCAAAGTGTCTGTCCTACGAAAAATGTCTGCTCATCGGCACCATTACGGAGGTTTCTGATACCGCAAACATTTCCGAAACCCTGGCTACCCGTCCGCCCCACGAAAAGCTGACCAATCAGGTTCGGGATATGCTCAAGGAACAAGGGGTTACCCCCTATATTCTGTCCACGGAAGCCTGCGCCGTATGTGACCGCTGCGCAATTCTGGACGGTCTTCCCTGCCGGATGCCGGGACGAATGCATCCCTGTGTGGAAAGCCACGGCATCAACCTCATTCCTACCCTGGAAGAAAACGGTCTGGATTTTTACTACAGCAACGACATCGTCACTTGGTATTCTCTTTTGTTCTATAATGACTAAAAATCGGCAACCCAAGGGTTGCCGATTTTCTTATTATTTCATCAACTTGCAAATAAGGGATGCGTATTCGGCAGGGTCAGACAGGGGTAAATCTGCCAAAAGCTGTGCCTGACCGTAGAGAAGCTTTGCGTAATCCTTTGCCTTTTCCGGGTCCTGGGCAGTGGCGATTTCCAGCGCCTTCACCGCCTCGTGGTCCGGGTTCAGCTCCAAAATTCTCTCCTCCGGGAAGGGCATATCCGGGTTCATACGCTTGAAATACTTCTCCATTTCAAAGCTCATTCCGGATGCTGGGGTCATACACACAGGCACTTCACCCAACGTGCTGTTCAGCTTTACCTCTTTGACGGTTTCGCCCAGAGTTTCCTTCAGGAAATCCAGCGTACCCTTCATCTTCTCTGCCTTATCTTCCAGTTCCTTCTTCTCTGCCTCGGTTTGCAAGCCCAAGTCCTCGGTAGCTGCATTGCAGAAGGGCTTTTCGCTGTAGGTCATCAGGGTCTGGGGCACAAACTCGTCCACCTCGTCGGTAAACAGCAGTACGTCATAGCCCTTGTTAGACAGGGTCTGTACCTGGGGCAGCTTCTTAGCTCTTTCCAGGTTCTCGGCAGAAATATAGTAGATTTTCTCCTGCCCCTCCGTCATCGCCTCTACATACTGCTTCAGGCTAATCAGCTTACCCTCACGGTTGGAGTGGAACAGCAGCAGGTCCTGGGTTGCTTCCTTGTGGGCGCCATACTGGGCAACGGTGCCGTACTTCAGCTGCCGGGCAAAGGAAGCGTAGAACTCCTGGTACTTTTCTGTTTCCTGCTCCTGCATAGCAAGCAGGGCGGCTTTGATTTTCTTCTCGATATTCTTGGCGATCAGGGTCAGCTGACGGTTGTGCTGCAGCATTTCCCGGCTGATGTTCAAAGACAAATCCTGGCTGTCCACCACGCCCCGGACAAAGCGGAAGTGCTCCGGCAGCAGGTCCTCGCAGTTTTCCATAATCAAAACACCAGAAGAATACAGCTGCAGACCGGACCGATAGTCCTTGGTGTAGAAATCGTAGGGCGCCTTACCGGGGATATACAGCAGCGCCTTGTAGGACACAGTACCCTCAGCGCTGAAGTGGATGGTCTGCAGGGGCTTGTTGTAGTCAAAGAACTTCTCACGGTAGAAGCTTTCGTATTCCTCCTCGGTGACATCCTTTTTGCTCCGCTGCCACAAAGGCACCATTGAATTCAGGGTTTCCACCTCGGTGTAGCTTTCATACTCCGGCTTATCCTCGGGGCTGCCCTCTTTGATCCGGGACTTGGTCACTGCCATTCGGATGGGGTAACGGATGTAGTCGGAATACTTCTTCACCAGGCTGCGAAGCTGGTACTCCTCCAGGAAGCGGGAATATTTTTCCTCCTCGGTGTCTGCCTTGAAGGTCATAATCACGTCGGTACCGGGGTAGTTACGTTCCGCCTCCTCGATGGTATAGCCGTCAGCGCCGTCAGAAACCCACTTCCAGGCAGTGTCCTCACCGTACTTTCTGGAAATCACCGTGACGGAGGATGCCACCATAAAGGCTGCGTAGAAACCAACGCCAAACTGACCGATAATATCAATATCCTCGGTTTTTTCCATATTCTGCTTGAAGCCCAAAGAGCCGGACTTGGCAATGGTGCCCAGATTTTCTTCCATCTCGTCCTTCGTCATGCCGATGCCATTATCAGACACGGTAAGGGTGCCTTCGCCACGGGTCAGGGTAATGGCGAAATCTTCCCGGTTAATGCCCACCTTATCGTCGGTCAGGGCTGTGTATGCCAGCTTATCTATAGCGTCGGAGGCATTGGAAATAAGCTCCCGGAGGAAAATCTCCTGGTGGGTATAGATAGAGTTGATCATCAAATCCAAAAGACGCTTGGATTCGGCTTTGAATTGTTTTTTACGCATTGTTTGCATCTCCTTTTTAGCACTCTAATTATGTGAGTGCTAATATTATACCGCATATTCCAAAAAATGCAACCCCTGTGAAGAAAGTTTTTAGAATATTCATAAAGGGGTAGTTTCCTCCAGTGGGGTGGGTGTTGGCACCGTAGTCTCTTCCGGTGGGGTGGTTTCCGGGGCGGTGGTTGGCGGCTGGGTAACTTCTGTGGTGGGCTCTGTGGGGTCCTCCGGGAATAGCTCCGGGTAAAATTTGATCAGATATTTATCTGCGATTTCGCCGGGAGTGCGGGGATACAAACGCAGGTCAAAATCAAAGCAATCCTCGTGGGTTTCGGAAAATTCCAGCATTTGCTGGTCCGTGTACAGGCAGAAGGTTTTGCCGTTGGCGCCTCTGCGGGGACAGCTGTCAAAATGATACCAGCTGCCGTTATGCTTTACCAAAAGCCAATAGTGGTCACTGCGACCCTCTTTTTTAATTTTTACAACATCCTTGGTGGGAACCTCCGCCAGCTCCAAAAGCGCCTTGGAGGTGGCAAAGTAGGTGTAGCAATCTCCCTTGCGCTTTGTAAAGCCGGTGCACGCCACCTGCTTCCAGTCCCCCTCTGCGCCGGTGGCAGAATAGGATATCTTATAGCGGCACCATTTCCAAATAGCCTTGATTTTCTCTTTCTCGCTCATACCCTTTTTGATAATGGAGCTGTAGACCTTTTTGGCATAGTACTGATAATCTTTTTTTACCGCATCTTTTTCTTCCGCTTCTTCCGCAATAAACGTGACCTGCGCTGTCACCTCTGTCCGGTTGCCAGCAGAATCCTCTGCCCAGTAGCGTACCGGATAGGTGCCGGCTTTGGTTGCATCCACCGCCGAGGCATCCACCTGCACCGCAACCTCTCCATCCTCTATGTCCGTTGCCGTAACACCACTGCGGTATGCTACCGTTTCTCCCACAACTGCCTGCTTGTCCGCTGCGCCGGTAATCACCGGCGGTGTCACATCCACAAAAATCGTGGTTTCAACGGTGGTGGTTTGGGCTGTGGTTTGGACTGTCGTGGGCTGCAAGACCGGTTGTGGCCGCAGCTTCTCCCAAATCAAAAGCCCCGCCACCGCTGCGCACAGCAACACCCCAACACAAATGAGCAGTACGATGACCGGTGGTTTTTTCGTCTTGGTTTCTTCCAATGACAACACCTCTTCCTGCATTCTACCGGCTATTCTAGCAGACTTGGAAGAATTTCTCAATATAAAAATCATTTGCGGAGCAAATACCACATTTCTCAATTCTTAACGAAAATCCCCTTGATTATTTTAGGTTTTGTGATAGAATTATAATGAATAATTATGTGCCTATGTAGTGACAGGGAGAAGCATTCTCCCAAAGCAGAGGAAAAGGAGTTTACTATGATTACTGTTAGCAATTTAGGTATGCAGTTTGGCGGTCAGTGGCTGTTTCAGCACGTGGACCTGCAGTTTTTGCCCGGCAACTGCTACGGCATTATTGGCGCCAACGGCGCCGGCAAATCCACCTTTCTGCGGCTGCTCACCGGCGAATTGGAATCCACCAACGGTGACATTCACATCGACCCGGAAAAGCGTGTTTCCGTTTTGAAGCAGAACCAGAACGCCTACGACGAGTACACCATTATGGATACGGTAATCATGGGCAACCAGCGGCTTTACGACATTATGAAGGAAAAGGACGCTATCTACGAAAAGCCGGATTTTTCTGATGAGGATGGCATTCGCGCCTCTGAGCTGGAAATGGAATTTGCGGAAATGAACGGCTGGGAAGCAGAGTCCGACGCTTCCAGACTGCTGCAGGGTCTGGGTATCGGCACGGAGCTGCACTACGATATGATGGGTGCCACCGACCCCCGGCTGAAGGTGAAGGTGCTGCTGGCGCAAGCTCTGTTCGGCAACCCCGATATCGTTATGCTGGACGAGCCTACCAACAACCTGGACATTGAAGCTATCAACTGGCTGGAGGACTTCCTATTGGAGTTCCCCGGCATGGTCATCGCCGTGTCCCACGACCGGCACTTCTTAAACACGGTCTGCACCCACACCGTGGATATCGACTACGGCAAGATTAAAATGTATGTAGGTAACTACGACTTCTGGTACGAATCCTCTCAGCTTGTGCAGGCAATGATTCGGAACAAAAACAAGAAAAA
>JAFXAQ010000015.1 GCA_017516925.1 Oscillospiraceae bacterium
AAACCCGGTTTTGTGCCGCGCCCACTTTGCCCAGATCATGGTGCGTAAGGGCTATGCCGAATCGGTGCAGCAGGCATTTTCCAAGTACCTGTCTGTAGGCTGCTATGCCTATTCCAACCGGCAGGCGCTGACCGGTCCGGAGGCAGTATCCCTCATTCGGGAGGCCGGCGGCATAGCCGTTGCTGCCCACCTGCATTTGATCAAGATGGAGGATGCGCCTTTGAAGGAATATCTGAAGGCCCTGATCCCCTACGGCCTTGACGGTATTGAAGGGTATTATACCGACTATACCCCGGATATGGACCGCCGCTACCGGGCGATGGCTCAGGAGCTGGGGCTTGTGATCTCCGGCGGTACCGACTACCACGGCGCAAACAAACCCCATATTGCCATCGGCCGGGGCAGAGGGAACCTGGAAATTCCCTACGATATCCTGGAGGGTCTGAAAAAGCGTCATCACGAAATCTACGGATAATAATATGAAAAAAACTGTGGCAAACCACTGGGGATGCCACAGTTTTTTTACTTATCTGCCTCCAACTTTTATCCTGTTTGTCGGAATACAGTTTCCATTCCTGCATAAAATAACGCACCACCCCGAAAAAGCGAAAATTCCGTTGACATTTGGGGGATTTTGCTGTATATCTAATATTGCCTATTTATATAAAGAAACGGGGGAGGATAATGTCCAAGGAACTCATCAGACTCCAGGATCTTGTTATGGAGTTCGACGGGGAGCGGGTACTAGACGGTATCAATCTCTATTTTAATGACCACGAATTCCTCACGCTGCTGGGACCCTCCGGCTGCGGCAAAACCACCACGCTGCGAATCATCGGCGGTTTCTTAAACCCCACTTCCGGCAAGGTGCTGTTTGACGGAAAGTGCATCAATGAGGTGCCGGCTTATCAGCGGCAAATCAACACTGTTTTTCAGCGGTATGCACTGTTTCCCCATTTGAATGTGTATGACAATATTGCCTTTGGCTTAAAGGTTGCCAAGCTGCCCAAGACGGAAATTCAGGAGCGTGTTCAGGAAATGCTGAGCATTGTGGGACTGAAGGGCTATGAGCACCGGCGGATTGATTCTCTTTCCGGCGGTCAGCAGCAGCGTGTTGCCATTGCCCGGGCGCTGGTAAACCGCCCCAAGGTGCTGCTTCTGGATGAGCCCCTGGCAGCGCTGGACCTGCGTCTGCGCAAGGACATGCAAAATGAGCTGAAACGTATCCAGCAGGCTATGGGCATCACCTTTATCTATGTTACCCACGACCAGGAGGAAGCCCTTTCCATGTCCGACACCGTGGTGGTAATGGATAAGGGTCGCATTCAGCAAATCGGCAAGCCTGAGGATATTTATAATGAGCCGAAAAATGCCTTCGTGGCGGACTTTATCGGCGAGAGTAATATTTTGGACGGCATTATGCTTGCAGACTACAAGGTGAAGTTCTTTGGCAGAACCTTCCAATGTCTGGACGCAGGCTTTGCCCCCAATGAGCCGGTGGATGTAGTAATCCGCCCGGAGGACATTGACTTTGTTCCCGTGGAGCAGGGACACCTCACCGGCACCGTTACCAGCGTGACCTTCAAGGGTCTGAACTACGATATTATCGTGGATTTCAAGGGCTTCAAATGGCTCATTCAGACCACGGACTATCAGGCAGAGGGCACCACGGTAGGCATTCGGCTGAACCCGGAGGATATTCACGTGATGAAGAAAAGTGAGTATTCCGGTATGTTTGGTGACTACAGCTCCTACTCCGCCGAGTACGACGAGCTGGTGGAGGATGCCGACGATGAAGAAGAATAAGGCATTACTCTTAAGCGGTCCCTACATCCTGTTTATGGTGATTTTCACCTTAATTCCCTTGGGTGTAGTAGGCTACTTCGCCCTGACCGACCCGGACACCGGAGCGTTCACCCTGAATAACCTGAAAAATCTAGCCCTGTTTTTGCCCACCCTGGGCACCTCTGTGGGCTATGCAATTGTTTCTGCACTGATTTGTTTGGTTTTGGGATATCCTGTAGCGTATTATATTGCTCACCGGAAGCCCCTGACCCAGAAAATTCTCTATATGCTGACGATGCTGCCTATGTGTATGAGCTTTTTGCTCCGGACGCTGGCTTGGGTTGGCATTCTGGAAACAAACGGCATCATCAACACCCTGCTCACCGGCTTGGGTCTGCCCGCCTTAGAGCTGATTGGCACTCCCGGGGCAGTTATTTTGGGTATGGTGTATAACTACCTGCCTTATATGATTTTGCCCCTTTACGCCATTATCGTAAAGATTGACCGCCGGCTGATTGAGGCTGCGGAGGATTTGGGCTGCAACGGTGTGCAGGTGTTCTCCAAGGTGGTTCTGCCGTTGTCCACCCCGGGTATTTTGTCCGGACTTACAATGGTCTTTGTTCCGGCTGTTTCCACCTTCTATATCTCCCAAAAGCTGGGCGGCACGGAAACCATGCTCATCGGCGACGTGATTGAACGTCAGTTCAAATATGCCAACAACCGGAATCTGGGCGCAGCGCTGTCGCTGGTGCTGATGCTTCTGGTTCTGGTCTGCACCGGCATTATGAACCGCTTCGGCGGCGATGAGGAAGGCGGTGTGGTGGTATGAAAAAGACAAACCGCATTTTAACCGTCCTCATTTTCATTTTCCTGTATATCCCCATGGCGGTTCTGGTGGTAGCCTCCTTCAACACCGGCAAAAATCTGTCTGTGTTTGAAAGCTTCACCCTGAACCAGTACAAGGAGCTGTTTAAGGACAAGGATTTATTGGCGCTGCTGGGCAATTCCCTTTTGATTTCCATTTTGTCCACCGCCATTTCCACCGCCTTCGGCACCTTCGCCGCTGTGGGTATCCACAATCTGAAGCCCAAAATGCGGAAAGTGGTTATGAGCCTGACCAACATCCCTATGACCAATCCGGATATTGTCACCGGTATCTCCCTTTCCCTGCTGTTCGTGTTTGTGGGCAGCAATATGCTGGGTCAGAAGGAAAGCCTGAATTTCGGGACGCTGCTCATCGCCCACATCACCTTCAGCCTGCCTTACATTATTCTCAATGTAATGCCCAAGCTGCAGCAGATGAACCCGGCGCTGACTGACGCGGCAATGGATTTGGGCTGCACCCCGGTGCAATCCTTCTTCAAGGTTACGTTGCACGAAATTATGCCCGGCATTGTCTCCGGCGCCATTATGGCATTTACCATGAGCCTGGACGATTTCGTGATCAGCTACTTTGTGACAGGCTCCGGCTTTGTAACCCTGCCGGTGGAGATTTACTCCTACACCAAAAAGCCCATTCACCCCAAGATTTACGCAATGTTTACCCTCTTGTTCGTACTGATTTTTGTGCTGATGGTAACCATGAATCTGCTGCAAATCCGGGGCGAGCGAAAGAAGGAGGAAACCTACGTCAAGCAGGAAAAGCCCGCAATGAAAATCTTCCGCCGTGTTTGCGCCGGTGTGTGCGCTTTGGCGGTGGTGCTGGGCTGTGGCTGGCTGATTGTAAACAACCAGAACAAGCAAGTCACCCTGAACGTGATGAACTGGGGTCAGAACATTGCCGACGGCAGTGACGGCACAACGGATATTATCAAGGCCTTTGAAGAAAAGTATCCCCACATTAAGGTCAATTACTCCACCTATGACTCCAACGAAACATTGTACTCCAAGCTCAAGGGTGGCGGACTGACGGTGGACCTGATTATCCCCTCGGACTATATGATTGCCCGGATGATTGCGGAGGATATGCTGTTACCGCTGGATTTTTCCAACATTCCCAACTACAAAAATGTCCAGGCAGATTTCAAAAATACCGCCTATGACCCGGATAACACCTACTCCGTCCCCTATACCTGGGGCACCGTGGGTATCATCTACAACGAAAAGTATGTGGACGGGGAAGACGTGACCGGCTGGGAGCTTCTTTGGAACGAAAAGTATGCCAAAAAGATCTTGATGTTCGACAACTCCCGGGACGCCTTCGGCATTGCCCAATATAAGCTGGGTTATGACGTAAATACTATGGATGAAGCAGAGCTTCAGGCCTGCGCCGACGAGCTTTCCAGACAGCGCAGTGTGGTCCGCAAGTACGTGATGGACCAGATTTACGCCGATATGGAGGGGGAAAACGCCTGGATTGGTGCTTACTATGCCGGCGACTGCATGATGATGATGGAAAACAACGAGAACCTGCGGTTCTATCTGCCGGAAAACCAGGGCTTCAATCTGTTCATCGACGCTATGTGTATTCCCAGCTGCGCCGAAAACAAGAAAGAGGCGGAGCTGTTCATCGACTTTATGTGTCAGCCGGAAATCTCCGGCGCCAATATGGACTATATCTGCTACGGCTCTCCCATTGAAGGCGCCCGGGACTATATGGACCCGGAGCTTGCCAATAATCCGGTGGTGTACCCCGATGCGGAAATTCTCAAAAACGGCTCAAGCTACGCTTACCTGCCGGAGAAAACCACCCGCTTCGTGGAAGACCTGTTTATGAAAATCCGCATTGAATAAGAAAAAAAGAGGATGCTCAGGCATCCTCTTCTTTTTGTGCTTTTTTCTCTTTTCTACGTTTAATGGCAGCCTTTGCTTTTTGGTACATATTTCGCAGGACGGCAAGGGTTTTTTCGTCTCTGGGAAACAGGAACCGAAGCAGCGCAATGGCGATTGCCACAGTTACAATTTTCTCCGGGGAGACGGGCAGCCACAAAAAAGCAAGATAGGCGCCGGAAACGGCAATCATCCAGCCAATTTCAAAATATGTTCCAAAGGCAAACATCACATAGGACCAGCCATTGGTGATAAGCCATGCCACCGCAAGGCATACCAGCAGTCTGGGATTTAACAAAAACTGAAGAACCTTTTTGATTTTCTCTTTCATAGGAGGTTACCTCTTTGACGAAAGGGCATTGCAAATGCAATGCCCTTTTTCATTAGTTCAGGTGGCTTTCGTTGATGAGAATGTGCACATCGTCCAGCTGCTTCTGGGAAACGGTGGTAGGTGCGTCCATCATCAGGTCCTGAGCTGTCTTGTTCATGGGGAAGGTGATCACCTCACGGATGCTTTCCTCGCCGCACAGCAGCATTACGATGCGGTCAATGCCGGGGGCTGCGCCTGCGTGGGGGGGTGCGCCGTAGGTGAAGGCATTGTACATGGCCGGGAATTTCGCCTTCACGTCCTCTTCGCCCAAGCCCACCATCTGGAAGGCCTTGACCATAATCTCGGGGTCATGGTTCCGGACAGCGCCGGAGGCGGATTCATAGCCGTTAACCACCAGGTCATACTGGTCTGCATTGATTGCCAGCAGCTTATCCACATTGCCCTCGGCATCCAGCAGGGTCTGCATACCGCCCTGAGGCATAGAGAAGGGGTTGTGACAGAACTCCAGCTCGCCGGATTCCTCGCCCATTTCGTACATGGGGAAGTCCACAATCCAGCACATTGCGTACTGCTCCTCGTCAAAGTGACCGGGAATACGCTTGCCCATCATATTGCGGATAACACCGGCAGTCTTCTGGGCGGCAAGCTTTTTGCCCGCTGCCATACACACGAAGCTGCCGGGCTGCAAGCCGAGCTTTTCTGTCAGGGCTGCCTTCTGCTCTACCAAGAACTTGGACACGCCGCCGGTGAGCTCGCCGTTTTCGTCTACCTTGAACCAGCAAGCCTTATTGCCGGTCTGGACCTCCACGTCGTTCAGCAGCTTGTCAATCCACTTTCTGCCCTCTGCAAAGTCATTCACAGCCACAGCCTTGACGGTGGCATTCTGGAAGGGGGCAAACTCGGTTCCCTTGACAGCGTCGGTAATATCCTGCACTTCCAAATCGATACGCAGGTCCGGCTTATCGGAGCCGTAGCGCTCCATAGCCTCGTTAAAGGGAATGCGGATAAAGGGTGCCTGAGAAACTCTCTCGTACTTGCCGAACTGGCAGAAGATGGGACGCAGCACCTCTTCCAGAGTAGTCAGCACATCGTTCTGGCTGGCGAAGGCCATTTCCATATCCAGCTGATAGAACTCGCCGGGGGTACGGTCTGCCCGGGCATCCTCATCCCGGAAACAGGGGGCAATCTGAAAATAGCGGTCAAAGCCGGAGGTCATCAGCAGTTGCTTGAACTGCTGGGGCGCCTGAGGCAGCGCATAGAACTTGCCGGGGTGGTTCCGGGCAGGCACCAGATAGTCCCGGGCGCCCTCAGGAGAGGAGGCAGTCAGAATAGGCGTGGTGATTTCCAAAAAGCCCTTCTGGGTCATAGCGGCACGAATAGCCGCCACCACCTGACAGCGCAGAATGATATTCTGCTTCACTGCAGGGTTCCGCAGGTCCAGATACCGGTATTTCAGTCTGGTATTTTCGTCAGCATCCTTACTCTTGTTGATTTCGAAGGGCAGCTGGTTGTGACGGCACTTGCCCAAAATCTTAATTTCCGTAGGCACAACCTCAATCTCGCCGGTGGGCAGCTTGGGGTTCTTGCTCTCACGCTCCCGGACAGTACCGGTAACCTGAATGGTGGTCTCCTTGTTGATACCCTTGATAATGCGCATCATTTCCTCGGTCTCCACCACAATCTGGGTGGTGCCGTAATAGTCCCGGAGGACCAAAAACGCAAAGTTTGCGCCCACCTCACGGACATTTTCCAGCCAGCCGGCCAGCGTCACATTTTTTCCTGCATCGGCAAGACGAAGCTCGCCGCAGGTATTGGTTCTGGATTGCATCATAGCTTTATCCCCTTATCTTTGATTTATCAATTTATTCTCTCACAAAGCTGGGAAAAAGTCAAGTTTCGTTGCCTGCATTTCCATATTTATCGACGCTGATAACCCGGTAGCGCAGGTTCGGGTCGCTGACCTGCAGGCTTTGGGCAACCGTAGAGGCAATTTGTTTTTCCCCGGCAAAAACCCGGTAATAGCAGTGCTCCGGGTCCGGGCAGGCCTCCCAGGACAAAACATTGCCCTTGCGGGTCACCTTTTTAATTCCGGAGGGAGTTCTGTCCACATAGTCCGTGGTCAGGAAGGTAACAGACCGGGGGGCAAGGGTCAGCTTCACACTGCCATCGCACGCCACCGTGCCGGAGGCTGGCTGCAAATCGCAGAAGGGATTGTAGGGAATATTGTCCGCAGAATAATCGTATCTGCGCATAGGCTTGTCCGTCTTGTGCTCCAAAGAAAGCTCCACTTCCTGCGCCTCACCGTGCCAGCTGATGATACAAACAGATACGGAACCGTCGCCATTGGTCACCGCCGCCGCCCGGAGCTTCTCATCATCCCAGTGGCTCTCCAGCACCCGGGAGCCCTTGCGGAAGAATTTCGCCAAATAGCCCATCGTGTACAGCGCCGCCCGGGAAGAATAATCCTTTTCATCGTCGCACCAACGAATCAAGCCGTGCTTGTTGTAGCGGATATGCAAGCCGTGTCCGGAAAAACGAGCCACGTCATAACGAGCCTTCTCCTCGGGGGTATCGCCGTCCTCCCGGATAAAGGGGTCCGGATAATCAAACAGCGTCCAGAACACACCGGCAAAGGTGCCGGAATTGATGACAGACAAGGCCATTTCCGCAATCGCAATTGCGTGGATGCCGTCATTTTCCGGATTATCTGCCGCATAGGAAATATCCTTGTACATCGGCGCACCCTCGCTGCTTCTTATGGCGGGGTTTAAGCCGTATTCTCCCAAAATGAACCGCTTCTGCACCTTCCGCGCCTGATTGGTCAGCTCTGAAAAATGCCCCAGACAATAATCGTACAGCTCCGGGTCTCCCGGCTGCAGCTTGTGCAGGTACAGGTGGGCGCAGTAATCCTCGGTAATCTCATCCATATTCTCAATTGCCCACTGGATATGGGGGAAAAAGTTTTCTCCGGAGCTGTCCGAAGCAACCAGACCCACATCCAGCCCATAACGCTGAAACGCCCGGTAAAGCCCCAACTGCAGGTCCTTGAACATATCCAGCCGCTTGGCAAGCCAGGCATAGGAATTTCCCACAGACAGCTCATTGGTCACGCAGAAGTAGCGGATTTTGGTACAGCCCCGGACCTTAATCAGGTAATGCAGCTTCCGGGCAGTACGCTCATAGTAATCCTCGTAGTCAAAATCCTCGGTGGGCATGGGCATTCTTCCGGGTACCATATAAATCAGGGTGCCGGCATTCCGGAAGGTTTGGTCATAGTAATCGGCAAACCGGTCCATTGCCTCCTGGGTCCAGTCGGCAAAGCCGCCGTACACCCGGGAAAAGGTGGGGCTGATTTCCCGAAAGGTTTTCAGCACCCGCTGGTTATAAAAGTCCTCCGACATAATAGGGGTCATGGTTGCCTCGCTGTTGTGAAAGCCCAGACCGCCGAACAGCCATCTGCGGAACGGCTTTGTTATGGTAATTTTATGCATAGGTCCTTCCCCTCTTTGATTTTTTATTATTTTACCATCCGCAAAATCCAGCCGCAACGTCAATTATTCACCAGTTTTATCAGTTTATTGACCTTCCTGGGGAAATTTCAACAAAACAGAAAGTGTTTCTCAGTCCTTTCTGTGAAAAGTATGAAAAAAAGAAAAATTTATGAAATTTTAGATTGATTTTACTTGGGTTTTATCATACAATAGGGAGGCGAATGTTTTTTAAGGGGTGGCGTGCGGCTATGCTGAATATTGTTTTGGTTGAGCCGGAAATTCCGCAGAACTGCGGCAACATTGCAAGAACCTGCGCTGCCACCGGTGCCAGACTGCACCTGATACACCCGCTGGGCTTTGATGTTTCAGAAAAAGCCGTGAAGCGGGCAGGTCTGGACTACTGGCATCTGGTGGAGGTTTTCCAGTACGAAAGCTTAGCGGATTTCTTCAGCAAAAACGATGTGAAGCAGATGTGGTGTCTTTCCACAAAAGCCCCGAAATGTTACACAGAAGCCCATTTTCGGGACGGGTGCTATCTGTTCTTCGGCAAGGAAACCAAAGGACTTCCGGAGGACTTTCTGGAGCAGCACCGGGAAGAATGTATCCGCTTGCCTATGCGAGATACTGCCAGAAGCCTGAACTTGAGCAACTCTGTGGCAATTGCAGTTTACGAAGCCCTGCGTCAGCTGGACTTCCCCGGACTGCTGGATTACGGAAAAATGAAAATTTAATTACGGAGGAAACACACAATGAACTACAACAAAAAGTCTATTGAAGATATTGAAGTAGCCGGTAAGCGTGTTCTGTGCCGCTGTGACTTCAATGTTCCCACCAAGGACGGCAAAATCACTTCCGACAAGCGTATTGTTGCCGCTATGCCCACCATCGAGTATCTGGTAAACAAGGGCGCCAAGGTCATCCTGTGCTCCCACATGGGCAAGCCCAAGGGTGAGTGGAAGCCCGAGCTGAGCCTGAAGATTGTGGCTGACC
>JAFXAQ010000003.1 GCA_017516925.1 Oscillospiraceae bacterium
CTGAAAGGACCTGCAACAAGCGGTGCAGGTCCTTGCAGTCTGTCGAAAAAGTACTTTTTGACAGACTGACAGAGGTCAAAGAAGCGCCAAAGACAAGCAAACCGGACCCGTCGGCGTACAGATGGTACGGGAGGCTGAGAGAACTCGAACCTAAGCAGCCTCTCAGCAACTCTTTTTGCCGCTTTTTGCCTTATCTTCCTTGCCTTGCGGTCGCAAGGCTGCGTCATCTGCGCCAAAAATCAATCAAAAATCTTATGCTGAGAGGTGCCTTGCAGTTTTCAGGCGCTGGCATTTATCCAAGACAAAGAAAATCACGCAGACAATACTTCTTTGTATTATCAAGGGATTTTCTGCTGTATTGGGGAATGCCAGCGCCTGAAAACCTGTTTGGGTTCGAGTTCTCTCAGCCTAAGTTGTGCAGTAAGTCAAAACAGCTTGCGGTAGCAAGATACTTTAGGAAACGGATTGCCACAACCAGTGTTGCGACACTGGTTTCGCAATGACAACTTAATATCGGCAGATTGCTTTTTCAATATTGTTGTGTTTTGGCGATTTGGGGGTTCTTTGACACTCTGAAAGGACCTGCACCAAGCGGTGCAGGTCCTTGCTGCTTTAATCGGCAATATTAAAGTCTTGCTCGTGTACAAAACCACCGTCAAAATAAATCCGAATGTTATACTTTCCAGCCACCTGGGGAAGGGAAGGCACATCCAATTCACAGTACTTGTTGGACCACATGTTTTTCCATTTTTCAGTTGTTGTGGCAGTGCTGACAATGTTGCCGCTTTCGTCGCGTATTACGAACAGCGTGGTAACCTTATCAGAGGAGGACTTTGGTGATTTGCTAAGCTTAATGAGGAAGGAGGCTTTCTCTCCGGTCTCAAATGTGGTTGTATAATCATCCGAGGACAAATCGTAACGGTCCCAGTTTTTCTTGGAAGGGGTTTTGCACATCTTAAAGGTCATTTTGCTTTTGGTGACATTGTATTCCGAGAAATCATCAGCTTCCTTGATATTAAAGTTTATGGTTCCGCCCAGCGCAGCCACACCGTCGGCTGTTTGTAAGGTGACAGTGTAGTTTGAACCGGGAATCAAAACCGGAATTGTAGCAGAGGTGCCTTCTTCACAAGTTAATTCCTGAACAGGAGAACCATCCATTGTGTAGAGTATTACCCATCCGCCCTGAGGCGCTGTGCCAACGCATTTCCAGGTGAGTGCAAGGGCATTGCTTTTTACCCGTGCGATAAAGTTGGTAACTGTAATGGAATTGGCGGGAACAAAAGCACGCTCGCTGACGCTCATTCCGGCTGCTGTAACTTCTACAGTATATTCCTTTGTGGGGTCTACACCTTCGAAGGTTGCAGAGCATTCGGAGACAACCAGTGTTTGGTCGAATTCCGTACCGCTGTAGCAACGTACAGTCCAGCTCTCGACGGTCACATTCTCCGGGGCGGACCATGTGGCAGTGAGTTTGTTGTCAACCAGTCCCTTGATTTTCAAGTTTCTGGGCTTAACAAGTGCGCTGGCAGTGTGATTGATTTCGGAGATGCCGGTAATCAGCAGGTCATCATCGGGGGAGAGTTTAATGGTATACTCCTTACCGACGGTTAATCCGGTGAGGGTTGTCATATGCCCGGCAAAGGTTACGGTTTGCGCCGGTTCGTCTGCGGCAGAATATTCAATATTCCATTGCTTTGCGTCAGGTCCTTCAATCGTAAAACCAACGATGGCGCTTCCATCCTCAGAACCGGTTACAGCATTGAGCTGAACAACGTTGGTTTGAACGGGTGTTGTGAATGCTGTAGATGTGTCACCCGTAAGCTTGTGGAAGCCGTCGACAACAACGTTGATTGTATATGCTGCATTGGGGGCAAGATCGTTAAAAACAGCTTTTCCGTTCTTAACCGGTTGCTTCAGTTGATTGCCATAAGTATCAGAGCAAATGACGGTCAGCTTGCTTTCGTCCAGCTTGCTGTTAACATTTACGGTGATACTGCAGTTAAGTCCTTCCTGCAGAACGATAGATTCAATGGGTTGAATGTAGTATCTGGTATAGAAGAAGAAACCGCCGGCAATCAGTGCCAAAAAGAGAAGACAAAGCAACATATTTCTCAGCCAGTGAGATTTTTTTGCCGGCTTATCATCATCATTGACTTCGTCGGTGGAGGTTTCTGCTTGTACAGCTTCCTCTGTGTTGGATTCTTCAGCTGTTTCTGCATCATCAATGATATTTTCTTCCCCGGTATCCGCTTGGGGTTCATCGGCTGTCTCTTCTTCGGCGGGAACCGGCTCAGGAACCGGAACGTCAATGGGCTCCGGTTGAACAACAGGGTCAGGAGTTGGGTGCGCCAGCAGGTCATCTGCCTGATTAAGGATTTCGTTAACCTCATCTGATACCGCTACTTCAGCAATGGTTTCATCAATTTCTTCAGGCGCTGTTTCATCGGAAGTTTCGTCTTCCAGATATGTGAGGTTTCCTTCTTCGTCCTCTGTGTAAATTAAATCCTCTGTGATATCCTCGGGAGCGATCTCTGCCTGTGCCGGCTCCGCAAGCTCCTGCATTTCAACGTTTTCTGTGACGTTTTCAAGGACCGGCGTAATGGAAGTGTCATTTGCGCCGTTTCTTTGCATATAACCAACCAGAGCCTGTCCCATCTCGACAGGGTCCTGCCAGCGGTTCTCTGGATTTTGTGCGCATGCCTTTAGAATAATCTCCGCCATTTCATAATCTGCGTAGGCAGGAGGTGCAAAATTACCATCTTGTTGACTGTCTTGTGTTGGCAGAGTTCCGTCATTATAGACCTGATAGAGCACAAGACCTAAAGCGTAGATATCCAGAGTAGTATTCAGACTTGCGTATGCGTCTTCGATTTCCGGTGCAGTGTAGCTGCTGCGGTACCTGTCAGGCAGGGAAGCGTACTTTAGAGAATTCAGCTTCATAAAGCCTACGTCACCAATGCGATATCCCTTATCGTCGGAAAGGTAAATATTTTCAGGCTTCAGATTGACATACAGATATCCGGAGCGTCTGCAGACAGAAAGGGCAGCGCACATATCCAGCGCCAAATTAACAGCCTCCAGCTGCGTTAGAGAGCCGTGGCGAAGCTTCTGATCCAGTGTGTTTCGGTATTTGCTGAGCATATACAAGTCAAAACCGTTTCCGTCATCCATAGCTTCAACCTGATGATTTTCCAACGTGAGGAAACCCTCCAGCTGGGACAGCTTTTGCAAAACGGTGATTTCTTCTACAATGCTGTCAGTAACACCTCTATAGTACTCCAGCGCGGATTCCTTGTCAGGGAAGGCACCGCTTAAAATAAGAGCTTCCAGTTGTGTTTGGCTGGCAGGGGTAGAAATGATTTTTACAATATATTTATCGCCGCTTGCGTTATTCATAGCGGGGCAGCATCGCACACCGTTGTGGTCGCGAATGGGCTCGCCCATTGCAAAGCCGTCGAGCATTGGGGAAATCAGCTTAGGTTCAGACACAAATATCGCCTCCTTTTTATGTTCCTTTATATGATAAAATAAATTTACAAAAAAAGCAACATCTTTATGGTTGTTTTATTCAGCAAGAAATGATATAATGTTCTGGAAATTGTTGATGCACGTTCTTTTGCATCTGTTAAGGAGGATATATATGAGTAAGATTATCTGCGATGTATGCGGTACATCTTATCCGGAGACTGCGACTCAGTGTCCGATTTGTGGTTGCGTTCGTCCTGCCGATGTAACGGTAGTAGCAGGCACCACCGATGTTCCCGAAGGAACCGATAACGGTAGCTACACCTATGTGAAGGGGGGTCGTTTCTCAAAATCCAACGTGAGAAAACGCACCCAGGTCCAGCAAGGTACCAACACAGAAGTAGCGGATATTGACACACAGGAGCCGGAGAAGGCGAAACGCAGCACGGACCTTGGCCTGGTGATTGCTGTCTGCGTTCTGCTTTTGGCGATCGTTTCTGCGGTGATTTATATTTCCCTGAATTTCTTTGGAGCTGCGTCGACAACACAGAAACAGCCCGAAGGCTTAGATACTCCTCCCGTTACCACAACGGAAGATACCACAGGCATAACGACGCTGCCAACGGAGCTGGATATTCCCTGCCAGAGTGTTTTGATTTCCAAAACCTCTGTTGAGCTTGATTCTGTTGGCGCTGCTTGCTTATTGAACGTTACTGTAACTCCCAGCGACACCACAGATAAGGTGCTGTTTTCTACTTCCGATGACCTTGTGGCAACAGTTTCTGAGGACGGAAAGATTGTTGCGGTTGGTGCCGGCGAGGCTGTGATTACAGTTACTTGCGGTTCTGCGTCTGCAGAGTGCGCTGTGGTTTGCAGAATTGATACCACGGAAACCACAGCAGCTACAGAAACAACGGAAAACACTGAAACCACGCCTGCTACCGATGCGGAAATTAAGCTGAACCGTGAAGATTTCTCTTTAACCTATAAGGGTGAAACCTGGTTGCTTTATAAGGGTGATATCCCTGTGAAGCAAATTATTTGGACATCTGATAATGAAAAAGTTGCAACCATTGTCGATGGCGTTGTAACTGCAACCGGCTCCGGCACTACGACTGTTTATGCGGAGTATAACGGCGCAAAGGTTTCCTGTATCGTTCGCTGTAAGCCTTCTGTTGGCAAAGCTGATGAAGTAACTCCTACAGAATCTACAGCAGCCGGTGAATACAACATCAGCGCTACGGATGTTACACTGCAATCAAGTGTTTCCGAATCCTTCGAATTGAAGCTTTTGGATGCTGATAACAAGGCGGTTGATGTGGAGTGGTCAGTTGCAGATAATACAATTTGCACTGTTTCCGGCAATAAAGTCACAGCGTTGAGTGCCGGTAAGACTGAAATCTCTGTTACCTATGAGGGCGTAAAATACGCATGCATTGTCCGTGTAAAATAAGTAAAATGCGGTATCCTGAGATGGGATACCGCTTTTTCTTATTCGCCGTCAATTTTTTGCCGTCCGTGGCGGAACAACAGGGAAATACACCACAGACCTGCAAGACCGACCACAGTATAAATAATTCTGCTGACAACAGAACCCTGACCGCCAAAGAGCCAGGCTACCAGGTCAAACTGAAAAATGCCAACTAAGCCCCAGTTGATGGAGCCGATGATGGAAAGTATCAATGCAATGGTATCCATAATATTACCTCCGTTTAAAATCTTGGATGTTTCTATCTTGTCCGTTAATTTCTGAAATATTCCTGATTTATATTTTTTGTATACCTCGTTGCATTTTGATAAAAAAGAAGCTATAATATTCGCATCACTTATAAGGGATGAAACATTATGACAACACTATATGAACCTGCTTATGCAAAGCTGAACCTTACCTTGGATGTTCTTGGAAAGCGAGAAGACGGATATCATGACCTGAAAAGTGTTATGCAGACCATTTCGCTGCGTGACGATATTGAGATTGATATTGAAACCGGTAAGCCTTGGGTGCTTCGCTGTACAAATGAGGCGGTTCCCACAGATGAACGAAATCTTGCCTGGAAGGCTGCGAAGGTATATTTGGATGCAATGAACAAGGACCCTAATGGCCTGGAGATTCGCATAACGAAACGGATCCCCTCTGAAGCTGGTCTGGGCGGCGGGAGCGCAGATGCTGCTGCGGTGTTGCGGGCGCTTAATAAATATTGCGGTAATCCGCTTTCTATTCTGGCGCTCGCGGAGCTGGGCGCTCAGGTTGGCAGCGATGTTCCGTTTTGCACTCTTTGCGGCACGGCTATGGTAGAGGGCAGAGGGGAACGTCTGCGAAAGCTTCCTAATATGCCGGATTGCGTTTTTGTTGTTTGTAAGCCGGATTTTTCTGTTTCTACACCTGTGCTTTATAACGAAATTGATAGCTGCGCTATTGCGAAAAGACCGGATAATACGGCAATGGAAAGCGCTCTGCTTGCGGGGGATTTTGGTAAGGTTGCGGAAAATCTGCTCAACGTGTTCGACCCCATTGTGACCCAAAAGCATCTGGAGCTGAATTACATAAAGTCCATCTTTAACAGCTACGGCGCTGTAGGCTATCAAATGACCGGTTCCGGCTCTGCGGTCTTCGCCATTGTGCCGGATTTTGAGTTCGCAGCAGTCATTTGTAATATGTTAAGGGATAACTATCCTCAGGTTTTTATTGCCAAACCTGTATAATTATACCGAATGCCGTCCATACTGGAAGTATTTCAGTATGGACGGTGTTTTTATGAGGAAATTTTTGAAAGCTGCCTGTATAGTGGTATTTGCTCTTGTACTGTTTTTCCTGGGGGAGGTACTTGCTGACAAGCAGGCTCTGCAAGAGAATTTGATTAGACTTCATATAGTGGCTAATTCCGATAGTGAACCGGATCAATCTGATAAAATGGCAGTTCGGGATGCTGTTTTGGATTATCTGGACGAGTATCTGCCGGATATTACCACAGTAGAGCAGGCAAAAGCATTTCTGCAAAGCAAGACAGATGAGATTGAGAGTGTTGTCAATAGTGCTCTGGTACAGCTGAAGGCGGGATATTCCGGGAAGGTTTTTATACAAAAGGAAGCGTTTGATACTCGGGCTTATGATACCTTTACCTTGCCGTCTGGGGTGTATACAGCCTTAAAGATAGAGCTGGGGGAGGCAGAAGGAAGGAATTGGTGGTGTGTTGCATTTCCTTCGTTGTGTGTTCCTGCCACAACGGACGGTTTTGAGCAGACTGCCATACAGGCCGGTATGGATGACAGTCTTGTAAACACGGTATCCAATGACGGGGAATATCATATTCGTTTTTTCTTTTTGGAATGTATAGGTAGATTGGAAAATTTCCTGCATTTGGGCTAATCTTGTCCTTTATTTGGGACATAAAACGTGATATAATCATCCAAGAAAGGAGAGATGGCTATGCTAACCTTGCTTTTGGGCACCGATTGGATACGAAACAGAGAAGAAATACTTCAGCAGATTGCAGATGATGTCGCACAGCAAAAATCTGGGCGAATTTATATGGTGCCGGAGTTTATCAGTCACGATACGGAGCGACGGCTATGCGAGGCAGTCGGGGATGCAGCAAGCCGTTATGTGGAGGTTTTGTCGTTTACCAGGCTTTGCGGTCGGGTGTGCGACAGCGCGGGTCACAAGATGCAGGAGTGTCTGGATAATGGCGGTCGTCTGGTTGCTATGGCTTCAGCTACCCGTCAGCTGCATAGCCGTCTAAAGGCCTATGCTTCTGTCGAAACAAAGCCGGAGTTTTTAACGAGCCTTGTAGATGCAATTGACGAATTTAAGCGCTGCTGTATTACATCCGTGGATTTGATGGACGCAGCTGCGAAGACCGAAGGCAGTCTCGCCCAGAAGCTTGAGGAACTGGCGCTGATACTGGAATGCTATGACGCTTTATGTGAAAATGGAAATAAGGACCCCTGCGACCAGATGACATGGCTTTTATCAGAACTGGAGTGCAGCAACTTTGCCCAGGAGCACGTTTTTTACATTGACGGATTTCCGGACTTTACGAGACAGCATATGGCCATCCTTGAGCACTTGATTCAGTATTCTCCGGAAGTCACCGTAAGCTTTAACTGCGACAGTATACCAACCCGGAACATCGGCTTTGAGAAGGCAGCGGATACGGCACTGCAAATTTTCAATTTTGCTAAGCGTAGAAATATTCCGGTGGAAATACGATCCGTGGTCCCCAGAGAGGATGCACTTTCACCCATTCGGCGGTATCTGTTTCAGGGTTACACAGACATGAAGTTACCCAATGAGGTGTTGCAGCTGCATCACGCCGAAACAGTATATCAGGAATGTTTGGCAGCAGCGCAAAGAATTAAAAAGCTCATATGTTCTGGTGCACGTTACCGCGATATCAGTGTGGTTTGCACAGACATCGCTGCATACAGGAACTCTGCAGAGATGGTATTTCGTCGCTGCCATATTCCGGCATACATATCCGGTACAGAGGATATTCTGAATAAATCCGTAATTTCGACGGTTCTTGCGGCTATGGATACGGCGCTGGGCGGGTTTGAACAGCAGGATGTTTTCCAGTACATAAAATCCTCACTTACACCGCTGGAACTGAATGTGGCGGACAAAATTGAAAACTACGCCAGAATGTGGGGCATCAATGGCTCCAGATGGCTGCAGCCATGGGGCTATCACCCGGATGGATTAGGGTGTGAATGGACGCAGGATTCCCAGAAACGTTTGGATGAGCTGAACATCGCAAGAGAACGCGTTGTCCGTCCGCTGTTGCACCTGAGAGATCGCTTTCGTGACGCAACCTACCTGGCAGAGCAGATTGTTGCGCTGTATGAATTTCTTGAGGATATTGCATTGCGGCAGCGCCTGGAGCTGCTTGCACAGGAATATTCCGACAAGGGTGATTTACGTGGCGCGCAAATTTTGAATCAGTTGTGGGAAATCCTGATATCTGCGTTGGAACAGCTATACGATGTGTTGGGGAAAACAGGCTGGGATTGGGATACCTTTACCCATTTATTCCGGTTACTGCTAAGTCAGTATGATGTAGGCACAATACCGCCTGTGCTGGATTCTGTCACAGTTGGTGCAGTCAGCGCAATGCGTTGCCAGCAAACAAAGCACCTGATCCTTCTGGGGGCACAGGAAGGGCTCTTGCCGGGCTATGCCGGGTCAACCGGTGTATTGACAGATCAGGAAAGAACGGCGCTCAGACGTCTTGGTGTGCCGCTTACCGGCGGCGCCTTGGACGGGATTCAGGCGGAGCTTGCGGAAATTTATGGCGTATTTTCCGGGGCAACCGAAACGGTAAGCGTCAGTTGTTCCGGAGGTCAGAGTTCCTTTGTGTATCAACGGTTGCTGCAGCTTGGACAAGAGGTTTCTGTGGATTATTCCGTCACAACAGCATTGTGTGATGCCTTGGAGGCAGGTGCCTATTTGACAAGGACACAGGACACTTTGGCTGCGGAGTTCTTAGGAATCGAGATCGAATATCAAAGCGTTCTCAATAAGAAAGCGCATACATTAGGCAATGTCAGTCCAGAACATATTCGAAGCCTATACGGTAAGGAATTGAAGCTTTCAGCCTCCCAGGTGGACAAGCTGGCGGATTGCAGACTTTCCTATTTTCTACGTTATGGGCTTCGCGCCAAGGAACAGAAGGCGGCGACTGTAGACCCGGCTGAATTCGGTACCTATGTGCACGATGTTTTGGAAAATACAGCAAGGGAAATAAAGGGCTTAGGTGGCTTCCGTCAGGTTTCTCTTGAGAAAACCATGGAGATTGCGCAGAAGCATTCTACGGCATATGCTGCGCAGCGATTTAGTCAAATTGATTCACAACGACTGAATTATCTGTTCCGCAGAAACAGTATGGAACTGGAAAAAATCGTCCGTGAGCTTTGGGAAGAATTGCAAAACTGTGATTTTGAACCCTTGGATTTTGAGGTTGCCTTTGGTGATGGCGGTCAAATGCCATCAATTTGCATTCATGGACAGACAATGGATGCCCAGCTGCGTGGCTTTGTTGACCGGGTTGATACCTGGCAGGACGGCGATAAAACCTATTTCCGAGTTGTGGATTATAAAACCGGAAGAAAGGACTTTGATTACTGTGATGTTTTCAATGGTCTGAATCTGCAAATGCTTTTGTATTTGTTCGCTCTGGAGCAGGAAGGTGATAGCCTGCTGGGAGAACACCGGGCAGTTGCAGGTGTCCAGTATTTTCCTGCAAGGGTTCCGTTGGTTACTTCTGATAGCGCCCTGTCTGCCGAGGAGGCGGAGGAGGAAAGAAGAAAGCTTTGGAAGAGAAGCGGACTGCTGTTGAACAAGGAAGCGGTGCTGGAGGCAATGGAACACGGGCAAACCGTTATTCGACTTCCAATTAAGCGGAAAAATGACGGTTCTGTGTCCGGAGACCTGGCAGATGAAAAACAGCTTGCGCTACTTAAGCTATATGTATTTGGTCTTTTGGGGAAGCTGGTGGATGAAATTGCCTCCGGTAATGTAACGGCTAATCCCTATACCCGTGGAAGCAGCCACAATGCCTGTTCCTTCTGTCCCTATACAAGTATTTGCCATTTGGAAACGGTGGAGGGACGCAGAAACTATAAAGCAATGTCGTCTCAATTGTTCTGGGAGTCGGTAGAAAAGGAGGTGGAAAACGATGGGTGAGAAATTAACTGTCCAGCAACAGCAGGCAGTCGAATACAGAGGCGGAAAGCTATTGGTTTCCGCTGCTGCAGGTTCCGGTAAGACCAAGGTTCTGGTGGACAGGCTTTTAAGTTACCTGACGGACCCTGTAAAGCCAGCTGATCTGGATGCGTTTTTACTGATAACCTATACAAAAGCCGCAGCTGCAGAGCTTCGTGGAAAAATCGCAAAAAGACTTACGGAGACCGTGGCGCAGCAGCCTGAAAACAGACACCTGCAGCGCCAAATACAGCGGCTGTATCTAACAAAAATTTCTACGGTTCATTCCTTCTGCACGGACATTCTCAGGGAATATGCCTATCGTCTGGACATTTCCTCAGATTTTCGTGTTGCAGATGAGGACGAATGCTTTGAAATTATGAACCGGGTGATTGAGCAGGTTTTGGATAAAGCCTATGAGAATGCGGACACAGACCCGGATTTTCGTGCGTTTGTGGATACACAGGGCTTTGGGCGGGATGACAGACAAATACCCGAGTTGATTATGATGGTTTATAAAAGCGCCAGATGTCATTTAGACCCGGATAAGTGGCTTTCCTGGTGCACCAGCATTGGCGATGTCGATGCTGACGCAGATGCTTCTCAAACGCCATGGGGCGAATACCTGCTGGAGGATTTGCGCAACTATCTGCAAAAACAAATCACCACTTTGCAAAATGCGCAGGCTGCCCTAGTTACAAACGGTAAGTGCGATAAAGTGGTAGATTTGCTTGGACATACGATTTCTCAGCTATCGGTTCTTCTTATTGCTCGTACCTGGGATGCGGTCTATGAAAACAGAAATATTGATTATGGGCGGCTGACATTTCCAACGAAATTTGAAGATGTCGATTTGAAAGAGAAGGTTAAAGCTGTACGGGACAGTTGTAAGAAAGGTGTAACCAACAAATTGCGCCGTTTTTCCATGAACAGCAAACAACTTATTGCAGACATCCGACAATCTCAGTGTGCGATACGGGGCCTGGTTGCGCTGGTAAAAGCTTTTGATACAGCGTATTCTAAGGCGAAACAAAGCCGACGTGTTCTGGACTTTGGTGATTTGGAGCATAAGACTTTGGATTTGCTGACCGGTAAAAGCAGATGCGATATAACAAAAATCGCAGAGGAAATCGGCAATCGGTTCCGGGAGGTTATGGTGGATGAGTATCAGGATTCCAATGCGGTTCAGGATGCGATTTTCAATGCCATAACACATAAAAAGCAAAACTGCTTTATGGTTGGCGACGTTAAGCAATCGATATACCAATTCCGTTTAGCTGACCCAGGAATTTTCTTACATAAGTATGAAAACTATGCTACATATGCAGGCGAAGCAGACGTTGGTGGCAATAAGGTTATCTTAAGCCATAATTTCCGGTCTGCGCCCAATGTTATCCGTGCGGTAAATGATGTATTCACTACCTGTATGCACAAAGAGGTTGGAGGACTTAAGTACGGTCCGGAGGAGCAGCTGAACGAGGGAATACCCCACGAGATTGTGCAGGAAAGAGAAGTAGAACTGTTTGCTGTTGAGGGTAATGATGATGTCTATGCCTATGAAGCTGATTTCGTTGCAGGAAAGATTATCTCCCTTTTGGATGGCACCCATATGATACGCAGCGATAAGTCCCTGCGACCAATTCGTCCGGAGGATATTGTGATTTTGCTCCGGTCTCCCGGTTCTGTTGGCGGTGTATATGAATACGCTTTGGCAAGCAGGGGAATTCGCTGTGTCAGCGGAGGCACCGTGGATATGCTGCAGACTGAGGAAATTGAGGTTCTGCGCAGCTTTTTGCAGGTTATTCACAATCCCTTGCAGGATATCCCTTTGCTTTCGGTGCTGACATGTCGTGTAATTGGTTTTACGGCGGATGATATTGCCCATATCCGTAGCCGGAATAAGAATGTAAGCATTTATGAAGCGCTGATAGAAGCCGATGATAATAAGACACGGGACTTTCTTATGTTGCTGCAGGAACTGCGAAGAGAAGCGCAAATGAACAATCTGGCGCAGCTGCTTATGTTCTTACTTGCCAGAACCCATATGGACAGCATTTATTCTGCCCTAACTGACGGAGCTGAGCGCTGTGAAAACATACAGAATTTCTGTAGGCTCGCCGGTAGCTATGAAACGTCTGTGGGCGGAGGTCTCAATCGTTTTCTGGAGCATTTGGCAATTTTGGAAAGACGGGGGATTGACCCGGCTGTGGAACCGAATACGGACGGCGCTGTGCGTATTATGAGTATCCACAAATCCAAGGGTCTTGAATTTCCTGTAGTATTCCTGTGTGGACTTTCCAGAAGCTTTAATATGGAAAGCAGCAGAGCGAAGGTTCTTTGTGATAAAGAATTAGGGCTTGGTCTTTCTTGTGTCGATAATCAGCTGGCTGTACGATATCCCACATTGGCAAAGCAGGCTGTTGCCCAAAAGATAATTGCGGAAAGTGTCTCAGAAGAAATGCGGGTTCTGTATGTGGCCATGACCAGAGCCAAGGACAGGCTTATTATGACCTATACGGAAAAGAATATTGATGATAAGCTTGAAAAGAAAAAGAATGTCATCGATTTTTCCCTGCCGGAACTGTCAACAGAGGATGCGGATTGTGCAGGGGATTGGATACTGCAAACTGCGTTGACCCTGCATAATGATTTTTGGCATATTTATCGCCAGAGTGCACAAGCCGGGATGATGCTTGCAGACAGTCCACAGCTACAATCTGGAATTGCCCCGGAACGTCTGGCAGAGTTAAAGGCGGCGCTTTCACATCAATATCCCTATATACCGGCAACACAAACGCCCTCCAAGCAAACGGCTACACAAATTAAGGGTAGACAAAAGGATTTGGAGGCGGCGGAACAGACTGTCCATAAAGACGAGCGATTTGCTCCTGACTGGCGCAGGCCTAACTTTATGGGTGGAGGAAAAAGTGCCGTTGCCTACGGAAATACCGTTCACACATTTCTTCGGTATATCCGCTTTTCGCAATGTGGGGATGTGTCCGGTATTGATGCGGAAATTCGCCGTCTGGTTGCTGAAAACTGTTTAAGCGAAGAAGAAGCACGGGTCATCAATTCCCGGCAAATTGCGGACTTTTTCCAAAGCGATATTGGCACAGCATTACGAAATCATCCAAATGTAATACGGGAATTCAAGTTCTCAATTCTCGACGATGCGCAGAAATACAATGCGGAAGTTCTGGCTGAGAAGGTACTGTTGCAAGGTGTGGTTGACTGCGCTATGATTTCTGAGGATGGGATTACAGTTCTGGATTTCAAGACAGACCGTGTGACCAAGGACACAATTAACGAAGCTGCTGAACAGTACAGAACCCAAATTGAAACCTATGCTGACGCATTGTCAAGAATATATGATTTGCCGGTTAAATCCGCTTTACTTTACTTTTTCCATTGTGGGACTGCAGTTCCCGTTATCTAACTGAAAACCCTCCGGGATTACCCGGAGGGTTTTGCTTAGCGGCTGTTACGGTTCTGGTTCTGCTGATTATTCTGCTGGTTCTGCTGATTATTCTGCTGATTGTTTTTCTGATTCTTATTCTGCTCGTTCATTGCAATAACCTCCATTTTCATTTGCGGTTTTCCGCTTGATTAGCATACCCTGTTTTCTAAGATTTATCCTTAGCCTTAAATACCAGGCTTGCAACAAGACCTGCAAATATTGCTGTGGTAATTCCACCGGCTGCTGCTTCTAAACCGCCGGTGAAAATACCGAGAAAGCCTTTTTCCTCAACAGCTTTTTTAACACCGGTTGCTAAAACATTACCAAAACCCGTTAATGGGACAGATGCGCCAGCGCCGGCAAAATCAAGCAGCGGCTGATAAATCCCAAAGCCGCCAAGAATAACACCGATTACCACATAACTGACGAGAATTCTTGCCGGTGTCAGCTTTGTTTTGTCAATGAGAATTTGCCCAATCACGCAAAGGAGGCCGCCGATAATGAATGCTTTTATAAATTCCAATTTATTTCCCTCCTTGGATGGAGACAGCGTGGCAAACACCGGGAATGGGAAGACCTTGCTGGGATGAGGTGGGGGAGAGCAATGCGCCGGTGCCACAGAACAGAATGCTTTTTAGCTTTCCGGATTTTAGCTTGCTAAGCAGGTAACCGCAGAGTGTTATAGCGCTGCATCCGCAGCCGGAGCCACCGGAGTGCACATCCTGCTTCAGTGTGTCGAACACGAAAGTGCCACAATCGGTTAATTTTCCACCGATTTCCAGACCTTCTTTTTGCGCCATCGTAAGCAGGATATCCTTGCCTAACTGTCCAAGGTCACCGGTGACAATTAAATCATAATCATTCGGTGAGTTGCTAAAGTCCTCGAAATGTTGCCGAATTGTCGATAGCGCAGCCGGTGCCATTGCTGCACCCATATTATTGGCATCCAGGATTCCCAGGTCTACAACGGTTCCGATTGTGCATTTATCAATTTTGGGACCGTTTCCATCTGCGGTTACCAATGCGGCACCGGCACCGGTAACCGTCCACTGCGCAGTGGGGGTACGCTGTCCGCCATAGCCCAAAGGAAACCGGTACTGACGTTCTGAGGACGCAAAGTGAGAGGACGTCATAGCTACGGCCTTATCTGCAAAGCCGCCGCCAATGGCCATGGAGGCCATCAACAAGCCCTCTGCCATTGTAGAACAGGCGCCATACAGTCCTAAATGCGGCACGCCCGTATTTTTTAGTGGAAAGGATGAGCCGATGCACTGGTTCAGCAAATCCCCTGAAAATGCAACGTCGATGTCATTTTTGGATATTCCTGTCTTTTGTACCAGTGTATCCAGTGCCAACTGCTGCATTTTACTTTCTGCTTGTTCCCAGGTTTTTTCTCCAAAATAGGAATCCTTTTGGGAGATATCGAAATACTTAGCGAGAGGACCTTCTGATTCTTTTTTCCCAGCGACACTTGCCCATCCGGCAATTACTGCAGGCTTTTCCAGTCGAAAGCTCTGTCTTCCATAGTGTGTGTTTCCCAACAATATCGCCTCCTTTTTCCTATTATGCACATAGAAGGCGAAAATATAAAAAGTTGCTGATATGTTTATATCAGCAACTTAATGTTATTTACCGGCCAGCGCACGCTCCAGCCAAACGCAACCGAAATCCAGGGCAGTGTAGAGACCGGCTTTTTCACCCTTTTTTACAATCCGGTCACGGCTTTTTACGCTGGGGTCTGTTAACTGGAGCTGTACAGAAACCCGGGAAGCAATTTCTGTATCGCCTACCTTCTTTTTTTCTAAAATTTGAAGCATAATGATGTGGGTATCCGCCATAGAGCCGTAATAAATCAGGTCATCCTTTCGCATCAGGGGATGTCCCTTATACATCAAAATATTCTTTTCTTCAGCCATAGTAACCTCCTAAAAAATATGAACGGGCGGCTTTTGCGGTTGCAAAGCCGCCCGGTTGGTTAGTTTCTGTCAAGCAGATAACAACGCACCAGCTCCTGCAAAAGCTCATCTCTGTCAAGCTTGCAAATCATACTGCGGGCATTGTTGTAGTTGGTAATATAGGTGGGGTCTTCTGTCAGCAAATAACCAACAATCTGGTTGATGGAGTTATAACCCTTTTCGTTCAGAGCATCGAACACACTACGGAGTGTGCGACGCATATTCTCTTTATCATCGCCAGGCACTGTAAATTTTATGGTATTTTCCGTCATGGGAACGACCTCCTTCTGTCTAATATAAACATTATATCCCAATTTTCTCGGGGTGTAAAGCCCTGATATAAAATTTTCTGGAAAAAATCAACGCAGGGTAATGTTCAATTCTTTCTCCAGTGCGTTGAGTATTTTGCCCATAACCTGTTCGCAATCGGTATCGGTCAAGGTGCGGTCATCAGCTCGCAGCTCAATGGAGAAGGCAAGACTCTTCTTATTTTCAGCGATACCCGCGCCACGATAGATGTCAAACAGCTTGACGCCTCGCAGGAGTTTTCCTGCAGCAGCGGCAATGACATCCTCAACCTGGGCGACAGGAATGCTTTCCTCACAGATAACGGACAGGTCGCGGTTTACGGAAGGATACTTGGGCAGAGGCACGTAGGTAGCATCCGGAAGCTGAAGCTCTGCCAGCTTTGTGAAATTGATTTCCGCACAGAAGACTTCCGTGTCCATATCGTAGTTCTGAGTAACCAAGGGGTGAATCTGTCCAATATAACCCACATCAACACCGTTAATCGTAACCTTAGCGCAACGTCCGGGATGATAAGAGGGATTCGTTTCGTCAGCAGCATAACGTGCCTTCGGCATATTTAGGGCAGCGAGTATCGCTTCCAGCTCACCCTTCAGGGAGAAGAAGGTTTCGCCTGTGCCGTATGTGCCGAGGACCAAAATCTTGGGCTCGCAGGGAAGCACCTGTTCGCTGGTGGGCAGATAAATCTTGGCCAGTTCGTACAGCTTAGCGCACTTGTTATGATATGCGTTGTTTCTGGAGAGAATGTCCAGCATAGAGGGTAAGGCGGTTGTACGCATAATGGAGGTGTCCTCACCCAAAGGATTCTGGATTTTTAAGGTATTGCGAAGAGGGCTGTCCTGAGGCACACGAATTTTATCAAAGATGGTAGGAGACACAAAGGAATAGGTGATAATCTCGCTGTAGCCAAGGCTGCGGCAAACAGCACCTGTTTTGCTCTCCAGCTTCATAAGCGGTGTATAACCGCCCTCAGTAGAGGTTTTCAATGCAGTAATGGGGATATTATTATAGCCAAAAGAACGACCGACCTCCTCTGCAATGTCTGCCATCAGGTTCAGGTCCGGACGCCAGGAAGGAACCTGAATAGTTGTGCCTTCTACGGGAATTTCCAGCAAATTCAGGTACTTAATCATTTCGCTCTCGGGAATTTTAGTTCCAAGTAGTGCGTTGATTTTTTCAGTTTCCAGTTCCAGCGTTTTTGATTGAGGCACATAGTTGATAATATCAACAATGCCATCCAAAATATCACCGCACTCCAGCAGTTCCACAAGTTCGCAGGCACGCTGCAGGGAGGGAACGGTCAACATAGGGTCCAGATTCTTTTCAAACTTACCGGAAGACTCGGTACGCATACCCAGAGCCAAAGCTGTCTGGCGAATGGAGGTTCCGTTAAAGTTGGCAGATTCGAAGACCACCATGGTGGTATCATCCTGAATTTCGGAATTCTCGCCACCCATAATTCCGGCAAGACCGATGGGCTTATTTTCATCGGCAATTACCAGCATACCGGGAGTGAGTGTGCGGATATTACCATCTAAGGTTGTCAGGGTTTCACCGGCCTCAGCCTCACGGACAACGATTTTGCCGGAGGAAACATAACGATAGTCAAAGGCATGCATGGGCTGACCGTATTCCAGCATAACATAGTTTGTGATATCAACGATGTTGTTTATGGGACGGATACCGTTTGCCCGCAGACGCTGCCGCAACCACTTGGGGGAGGGGGCAATCTTAACATTTGCCACCATTCTGGAAGAATAACGGTTACATAGGTCGGTGGCAGGCACCTCAACGTCCAGCTTATCATACATAGAACCGGCGTTACTGCCCTTGACAACAGGCTCGTGGTGCTTCATTTCTTTACCGAAGGCTGCGGCGGATTCTCTTGCCAGGCCTATCATACAGTAGCAATCCGGACGGTTGTTGGTGATTTCAAATTCCACTACGGTGTCATCGTTTCCAATTACAGAATTGATATCATCACCGGGCTTGCAGTCTTCCTGGATAATCCAGATTCCGTCCTCAATTGCATAGGGAAAATCGTTGACTGTCAGGTTTAGCTCGTTGATAGAGCAAAGCATACCGTTGGAAGCCACGCCACGCAGCTTACCCTTGGTAATGTGCACACCGCCGGGGAGATAGGAATTATGCAAGGCGGCAGGAACCAAATCGCCTTCCCGAACATTTTGTGCGCCGGTAACAATCTGCACAGGCTCATCCTTGCCCACATCTACCTGACAAACCCACATATGGTCGGAGTTTTCGTGGCGCACAATGGACAAGACCTTGCCAACTACAACGTTCCTTATCTCGGCGTCCAGTCTCTCATAGGTCTCAACCTTTTGACCGAACACAGTCAGCGTTTCCGCATATTCCTTGTCGGAGATATTGGATAAATCAACGAATTCTTCGTTAAGCCATTTTCTGTTAATCTTCACGATACCTTACCTCCTTTAGAACTGGTTTAAGAAACGCACAACATTGTCAAAAATCAGACGCAGGTCATTGATGCGCATACGACCCATTGCCATACGCTCCAAGCCCATACCAAAGGCAAAACCGGAGTATTTCTCAGGATCAATGCCACAACCCTTGAGTACATCCGGGTGCACCATTCCGGCACCCAACAGCTCAATCCAGCCTTCACCGTGGCAGGTGGAGCATACCTGACCGTCAATTTCGCCTGTGCCGTGACATTTATGGCACTGCATATCCATTTCACAGCTGGGCTCTGTAAAGGGGAAATGGTGGGGGCGGAAACGCATCTGTGCATCCTGCCCATAAATGCGACGCATAACCGTAATCAGAGCGCCCTTCAAATCTCCCATTGTAATATTCTCATCCACAACAAGTCCCTCAATCTGGTGGAACATAGGGGAGTGGGTAGCATCCGCCTCGTCCTTACGGTATACCCGACCGGGCGCCAGAATGCAAATAGGGGGCTTTGCGTTTTCCATTACACGGACCTGCATCGGGCTTGTCTGGGTACGCAGGAGCACCTTATCGTCATCGGTAAAGTAGAAGGTGTCCGAGCGATCCCGGGAAGGATGACCTTCCTCAATGTTCAGGCGTGTAAAGTTATAGGCAGCCAACTCCACCTCAGGTCCGTCGACAATCTGATAGCCCATGCCAACAAAGATATCCTTGATTTCCTGCAGCACTTTATTCATAGGGTGCTCATGACCCATTGCGACAGTATTGCCGGGAATAGTAACGTCAATTTTTTCTGCGGCAAGCTTGGCGTCCAGAGCAGCTGCATGAACGGCAGATTTTCTCTGCTCCAGCATATTCTCGATATCTGCGCGGACACTGTTTGCAATCTGTCCCATAACAGGGCGCTCTTCAGCTGACAGCTTGCCCATCATTTTCAGCACAGCCGTCAGTTCACCCTTTTTGCCTAAGTAACGCACACGCAGTTCCTCCAATGCAGCAGGTGTGTCAGCTGTATCTAATGCTGCAATTGCCTGGGCTTTAATCAATTCCAATTGTTCTTTCATCAGTTTACTCCTTCTAAAAAAATATGCCCTCATCCCCAATATCGGGACGAAGGACATTCCTCCGCGGTACCACCCGCGTTTCACCTGTCGGTGCAGCTTTTCAGTGATTTATAACGTATATCAACCGTCACGTTCTACTATCATTTCAAACGGAAGCTCCCGGGAGAAAGCCTGAATACCCATGCATAAGTGGATTGCACCATCCCACTCTCTCTGAAAATGCAAAACGAATACCAGACAGCCCATTCATTGCCTTTATATATTTGTGATATGATAGCATACCTGCGTAGAAAATGCAAGTTAAAATTATATTTTCCGATGATTGACGCAAAAATTCCGCTGTGTTATGATGAATAGAAAGTGGAGGTGTGATATGGAAGTTATAGAATTATGTCATAATGACGTTCTTTCCCTTTTGCCGGATCGGGATACGTGCGCACACAAGGGGAGCTTTGGCAGGATTTTGCTACTTTGTGGGAGCAGAGGATATACCGGCGCAGCAGCGCTGGCAGCGTTAGGGGCATTGCGGGCAGGGGCTGGCCTTATATATCTCGGTGTCCCGGAAAGCATCTATGAAATTGAGGCGGTTAAGCTTTTGGAGCCAATCGTTTTTTCTTTACCTGAAAAGGATGGCAGATTCTCAGTGGAGGCTATTGGTGTGTTAACGGATATGATTTCCGGTATGGACGCAGTTTTGGTTGGTCCCGGGATGGGCGCTTCTGCCGGTACGCTTCATATAACAACCTGGGTTTTGCAAAATGCAGCCTGTCCTGTTATTTTGGATGCAGATGGCATAAATGTTCTTTGCGCGCATAAGGATATATTGCGTGGAAGGACAGCCCCTACTATACTGACGCCGCACACCGGTGAGTTCAATCGATTTACAGGAAAAAAATGCACAGATAGAATTCGCCAGACTGTGACGCTTGCGCAGGACCTTGGCATAATTGTAGTGCATAAGGGGCACGGCACAGTGATTACTGATGGTGAACGGACATATAGAAATCCAACCGGAAACCCCGGAATGGCAGTTGGCGGTAGCGGTGACATTTTGTCGGGGATAATTACAGCTTTGATTGGTCAGGGGATGAAGCCTCTGGATGCAGCAGCTTGCGGTGTATGGCTGCATGGTGCCGCTGGAGATATCTGTGCCCGTGAAATCGGTCAGTATGGTATGCTACCGAGTGATATGCTGCGTGTCTTACCGCGACTACTGAAATAGGCTGTGGTGGTTTGAAGCGATATTTACGTTTACTACTGATAATTGTACTGTTGTGCGGATGCAGCAAGGAAAACTCCGCAATGGAGCAGGCATTGAAATTCCGCAATTCCTTGCAGCAAGCGAGTTCTGTCTCCTTGGATGCTGTTATCACTGCGGATTATGAGAGTATCATCCATACCTTCAAAATGAATTGCTTGTGGGATACCGGTGATCAAATGAAATTTACAGTCTTGGAGCCGGATTCGATTTCCGGCATTGCCGGTACGATTTCTCAGGAAAGCGGAAAAATACTGTTTGATGATAAGGCATTGTTTTTTGAGACAATGGCAGATGGGCAGGTTTCGCCAATTAGTGCGACGTGGCTTATGATGCGGGCGATGAAAAGCGGTTATATCAAAGGTGCCGGAAGTAGTGAGGGCGGCTATCTTGTGCAATTAGATGACAGCTACAACGAAAATGCGCTTAACCTGAATCTGCAGTTGAATGAAGCTTGTGAGCCAATGTCTGCCGAGATATTTTACGACGGTCGGCGAGTTGTGTCGATAAGCGTTGAAAACTTTAAAATTATGTAGCATCCGGTCTTAATCCGCATAGGATAATTTGCAGGCGCTTCTGTATATTCTTTCTGTGTGCGTGGGATAATTGTGTTAGCCACGTTACATAGGACATTCGGTAGCGTTGGCAATGAATTCCACGGAGTGTGAAGATATGGATGATACAGTAAGACGCGGTGATATTTTTTATGCGGACCTTTCCCCGGTTGTCGGCAGTGAGCAAGGTGGAACAAGGCCTGTATTAATTGTCCAGAATGACACCGGCAATAAGCATTCTCCTACGGTTATAGCGGCGGCGATTACCAGTCAGACAGGGAAGGCCAGATTGCCTACCCATATCAATATTGCCGGAGGCAGTGTTGGCCTTAGTAAGGATTCTGTGATTTTATTGGAGCAAATCCGCACGATTGATAAACGACGCTTGCGGGAGCATATGGGAAAGCTGGATGATGCCCATATGCATATGGTAAATGAAGCAATTGCAGTGAGCTTTGGGCTCAGCGACAACCGGATTGTATGAATTTACGCCCCCTTTGCAGCATAGTCTTGTTGCAAAGGGGGCGTAATCTTTATGCAATATCCTGTTTTTTTTGAAAACAGCACAATTGGGGAAATTCAGGTTCGCCAGGAGGGTCTTTACTATCACTTTACTTGCAGTTGTACTCCGCCGGACAACGGTATATACAGAATAGTCATTTCCTGCGAAAATGCAGAACAAAACCTTGGTATTTGCGTACCGGAGGGGATGCACTTTGGGCTTTCCAAACGGGTACCTGTCAAGCACCTCAAGGGTGGAGCGTGGAAATTTTATTTGCGACCCAAGGATGCGGAGAACAGCATTATGGTTGCGGTTTCAGAAGAAAGGCCGTTTCCGTTATTGGATAAATTGGATTCTTCTGCCTTGACGGTTAAAAACGGTGAAGCTTTCATAGCAATCAGGGCTGAGGAGTAACACCGGAAGACACGTCGTCAAAGACTTTCAGGCTATCCCTTTGGAATTGTAACCGGTTTTCACCATTAATTTGTGTGCCGTCGATAGAGATTGTGACGGTATCAATGTCAGGCAGTGCAAAAAGTGTTTGGCACAGACAGGCGCAGCAGGTAATCACATCTGCCTGGGATTGTAATGCCATATGCGGGCTGAGAATAATTGAGGCATTGCCTTCTTGTAGTATAAAATCCACAAGAGTGGTACCACCGGGAAACGGTGATGTGCATCCGGTTTTTTTTGCGCCGTTGAGATACTCCTCAATCAGCTTCCGGTATTCGCTTGGACTGTAGGTGATATGGCGTTCTTCTATTGCGAACAAACCGGTTTCGGCGCCGTAGGAAGGCTCAGCTGCACAGTAGTAGAAATTAACAACATTTCCGTTTTGCTGCGTTTTTGTGCACCCGACCAAAATGAAGAGTAAAAGAACTATGGATAAAATACAACGTACCAGCTTCATTTCGTATCCTCCTCTGCGTAAAAAATGGGGAAGGATAGAGTAAAGGTTGTACCAACACCAACGGTGCTTGACACAGATATTTTACCTTTGTTTTTTTCCACCATATTACGAACAATTGACAGCCCCAGTCCGCTACCGCCGGTGGAGCGGGAACGGGCTTTATCAACACGATAAAAGCGCTCAAAGATATGGCTTAGAGCTTCTTCGGGAATGCCGATGCCCGTGTCGATAATTGTTAATATGGCGTTGCCGTCTACTTGCCGCAATATGATTTCCAATTTTCCGTTTTTGCGGTTATATTTAATGCCGTTTTCCAGCAGATTGAAAATAATTTGAGACAGGTCGTCCTCTGGGATTTGAATTGGGCAATCGCTGTCCAGATTTTTTATTATTGAGATATTGTTGTTACGCGCATTTTCCGACAGCATACGGATTACACGCTCGATGATGGGTGCAATATAAGAAATTTCACGACTGCATTCTGTTTGTATTTCCGTTTTGGACAAGGATAGCAGCTTTTGGGACATCCTGTTCAAACGGTCAGCCTCCTTGCCAATGTCGCCCACGAACTCCTTGATAGTGGTTATGTCCATATTGTTTTGGAGAATGGAATCTGACAATAATTTGATGGAAGCCAAGGGGGTTTTTAACTCGTGGGAAGCATCGGAAACAAACTGGCTACGCTTGTTTTCAGAGGTTTGCAAGCGATCAATCAAGTCATTGAATTCATTGCTCAAGCTGTTCAATTCGTCGTTGCCGCTGATTTTCAGCTTGTGGGAGTAATCACCTGTGCGTACTGTACGAATAGAACTCATAATTTTACGCATACGACGGGAATAGGTGTTCGAGAAGAATATGGAAAACAGAATGACCAAAACCTCCAGCGCAGCTGTAATACCCAACATACTGTACTGCAGTGTGGAAATCAGGGTGCCCTGAACGCTGTCATGCTCCGTCATATATACGCAACCAATCAAGGTGTCGTATGCATAAACCGGTGTTGCAGCCCGGGAGAGCATAGCGCCGTTTTCCACTTTCCAATAGAAAACGTCATTTGCATTTAAAGCGGCAATAATCTCCGGGAAAATCGTGTAGTACGTTGCGTCCGTGTAATTTGGCTGCGAATCATAGATAGCTTTTCCGGAGCTGTCCGTGATAATCAGTCTTGTAACATTGAAGTTTTCAAATTCAGAAACAGCAGCAGCAACGGTGTTTTTGTTAAGCGCATCCAAGCTGGCAATCTCCAGTGATGCCAGTCTGCATTTTTCAATCATAGATGCTTTTTTGTTATTAAAAAACAGTTCCTTGCTGATGCCAGAAGTGTAAATGTTCAAAAACAGCAATGCAACAAATGTAATTGCAATGTAGATGAGCGCATAGCGAAACTGTGCGCTTCGGGGATGGGATAGTCGTTTTGGTTTATTTACGGAAGTAATAGCCAACGCCCCATTTCGTTATAATGTACTGCGGATCGGCGGGATTTTCTTCCAGCTTTTCCCGCAGTCTGCGGATATGCACGTCCAATGTACGAATGTCACTTCTATATTCGTAAGCCCAAATTGTATCCAGCAGCATTTCCCGTGAGTAAACCCGGTTTGGATTTCGCATCAAAAATTCGATAACATCAAATTCTTTTGCAGTTAACTCCACCAGCTCGCCGGAACGGTATGCGTTTCGTGCATCTAAGTCCAGAGTTATAGCACCAATTGTCAGGGTTTTTGCTTCGCTGTCCTGCTTTTGACCGGCGCGACGCAGCAGAGCCCTAATTCTTGCCTTCAATTCCAGAATATTAAAAGGCTTCGTCAGGTAATCGTCTGCGCCTTGCTCAAAGCCCATAAGCTTGTCCATATCTTCAGCTTTTGCAGTCAGCAGAATGATGGGGACGTCTGAAAATTCCCGGATTTTCACACAGGCGGTCAGACCGTCCATTTCGGGCATCATAATATCCAGAATTATCAGGTCAGGCTGTTCTGATTTTGCCAGTTCCAGCGCTTCGGCGCCGTTGTAACCCACAATTACCTCGTAGCCGTCATTTTGCAGGTTGAAACGGATTCCCTTCACCAGAAGCTGTTCATCATCTACAACAAGAATTTTCATATTAACCTCCACTGGTTACAGTTATATAGTCCTTGATTTTTTGAAATTTTGCTTTACCGATGCCCTCAATTTCCAAAATATCTTCAATACGCAAAAACGGCGAGACATCTTCTCTGTAGGAGATGATGGCTTTGGCGGTACTCTCACCAATACCCGGAAGCATACAAAGCTGAGAAAGGGAAGCGTTGTTGAGATTGATTTTGCCCAGGGTATCAGGCGGGACGGTTTGTGTGGCTTCCTCACTTTCCAGCCAATGCTTCGCCAAAACAATTGTGGTGTCTGATGTATATCGTGCAAGGGTGAAGCCAAGCGCTGTGCCAACAAATAAAACCGTAAGCATAATCATTAGCACAGGAATGTATTTTCTCATAGGTAAATATTCTCCCTGATTGACGTATGGAAGATAAACTGATATAATACTGTAGATATTATACACAAGATTTTTTTGTCGTACAAGTGCGATTTACGTTTAATGGAGATAATTTATGAAAAAAATTGTCGTTTTATGCCTTTGCATATGCATTTTAATGTCATTTGTTGCATTTACTGCAAGTGCAACCGCAACAGAACTCCCTGAAGTAGCCGTTTCCAGTTGCTACGGTATTGATGCCAACAGCGCATTGCTCGGAGATGGTAAGCTGGTGGATAATATACGTGCGGGAATTTTATACGAAGCCAACAGCCAGACGCTTATGTACACCTTTGAAGCTGATAAGGCGATGAGTCCGGCAAGCCTTGTGAAAATTATGACAGCCTTGATTGCTCTGGAGAAGGGACAGCTTCAGGATAATGTTGTTGTTTCGGATGAGGCGCTTTCTGCGGTTCCCATTGATGCAGTGTCTGCAAAGCTGCAGATAGGTGAGCAGATGAAGCTTGTTGACTTGCTGTACTGTATGATGGTAGGCTCTGCCAATGATGCCGCTTCTGTAATTGCGGAGCACATCAGTGGCAACCAGGAGGCTTTCGTTGCGGTAATGAATCAGTATGCGCAGGAGCTTGGCTGTACGGGCACAACCTTTATAAACCCCCATGGTTTGCACGATGACCAGCAGGTGACTACTGCCAGAGATGTGGCACGCATCCTGGACAAAGCCCTGAAAAATGAGCAATTTAAGAAAATATTCACTGCAAAAACCTATACCGTTGAAGCCACGAATATGTCCAATGCCCGAAAGCTTGCAACTGGAAATTCACTTGTTGATACTTCCAGCGGTCTTTATTACGATAACCGTGTGATTGGCGGCAGAACCGGCGTTGCCGGTGATGGCAGAAGGTGTTTGGCAGCGGTTGCGGAGGCAAATGGAATGCTGCTTATCAGTGTGGTTATGGGCGCAGAATCCGTTTATCAGGAGGATGGCTACAGCGCCATCTCGGTTGGCGGGTATAAGGAAACCTCAAAATTATTGGATGCCGGATTGCAGGGCTACAAAACCGCACAGGTCTTGTATGCAAATCAGCCGTTGCAGCAGTGCAAGGTGGAAAATGGTGACTGTGATCTGGTAATCGGTCCGGGAGAATCGGTTTCCTCTGTTCTTCCTGTAGAGGCGACTGTTAACAATTTGACATATCACTATACTGTTGGCAGTGTGCAAGCGCCGGTGGCAAAAGGTGATAAGATTACAACGCTTCAGGTGTGGAGTGGCGGCTTGTGTGTTGCGGAAACGGACCTGTATGCGCTTAACAGTGTGCAGCGTGTTCAAAGCATCGCTGCCGATATTAGCGACGAGGAGGGGCCTGACAACGGTTCTGCCGTTGTGATATTCACAGTGGTTGGCATTGTTGCCGCAGCATTGATGGCTGTTGCAGCGTTGAAGTTCCTGCCTGTGCTTTCTGCCAGACGTCGCAGTATGCGGCATCGAAGAAATCGCAAAAGGAGCTAGCGTATGTATTCATGGGAAGAATTGGAACAGGAATGTCAGCGCTGCAGAAAATGCGGTTTGTGTCATACCCGTAATAACGTGGTGTTCGGTGTTGGTAATCGAAATGCGGATGTTATGTTTATTGGTGAAGGTCCCGGAGAGCAGGAAGACCTGCAGGGCGTGCCGTTTGTGGGTGCTGCGGGGAAGCTTCTGGACGAAATGATGTCGATTATTGATTTGGACAGAACCAACAGCTACATTGCCAATATCGTCAAATGCCGTCCGCCGCAGAACCGGGACCCGGAGGAAGCTGAACAGGATGCTTGCATTGATTATCTGCGAATGCAGTTTGCTCTTGTGCAGCCGAAAATCATTGTTTGTCTGGGAAGAATTGCAGCAAAGCGCATCATCAATCCAAACTACAAAATTACCAGAGATCATGGTAACTGGGTTATTCGTAACGGCATATGGATGACTGCACTTTACCACCCTTCTGCATTGCTGCGGGATTTGTCAAAACGTCCTGATACCTTTTCGGATTTGCTGCGCATCCGTGAAAAAATGGCGGAGGTTAAGAATTTTGGATTATAAAACGCTTCGGCTCCCTAAACGAGCCGAAGCGTCAGTCTGTCAAAAAGTACTTTTTGACAGA
>JAFXAQ010000016.1 GCA_017516925.1 Oscillospiraceae bacterium
ATACAGCACCGTTTCCAGGGGCGACTGATTCATCGCGACGCCGTACCATAAATTTGCCGTCAGCAGAACAAGCAGCGGGATGTAAAACAGCATCTTTGCGGCAGGCAGCTGGGACTTGCAAAGGCCGTATTTTTCCGTCAGACCGTTCTTCTTCACAAAGAAATACAGAATTGCAGACAGCGTGATCAGGATGGGCAAAGTCACGATCTTTTCAATGCCCAAATCTGCCGAAATATTATCGCCTGCGGATGCAAGGACAACATAGGCAATGATCCAGGCTGCCGCAAACCAAATTTCGCTTTTTGCATATAGCTTTTTGAGCATATGTATCCCTCCTTTGCCTTGAAAACATTATATCGCATTTTTCTGCTGTTCGCAACAAAAAGCCTCGAAACCTGCTGGTTTCGAGGCTTAGGGTCATTGTCCGTATTCCTCCCGGTATCGGGAGGGGGTCATGCCCATAATTTTTTTGAAGACACTGCTGAAATAGGCAGCAGAATGGTAGCCGCACAGCTGGGCAATTTTTCCCATATCCCGCTGGGTGAAGCACAGCATCTGGCAAGCATTTTTGATTTTTATCTGGTTTAAGTAATCAATGACCGTCATTTTCATAGCATTTTTGAAAATGTGGCACAGGTGATACTTGGAGATAAAAAACTCCTCCACAATCCGGTCAATGCCGAAAATGGTGCTGTAGTTTTTATTGATGTAGGACACAATTGCGCTGACGGTATCCTCCTCAATTTCCTGGGTGGTGCATTTGGAAAGCTCCAGAAGCAGCAGCCCCAAAAGCAGTGCCGCCTCGTTGTCCGGCGGATTGGCAGACAGCTTTTTCAAAAGCTCCACGCAGGTCCCCCGCCGGGCAGCGTCCGGGGTAATCTTCATATGACAGAAGCACTGGGTCAGCTGGTTTGCCATCTGGGGCGTATACACGCTTTCCAAAAAATCCTGGGTGAAATTGACCAGAATCCGCTCTCCGTATTCGCCGCCGGTGCGGTGGAGGGTTTTAGGGGGAATCAGCACGAAATCCCCCACCGCCACGGAAAACAGCTTATCTTCCACAAAGTACTCCCGGCTTCCAGCCGTCAGATAATACAGTTCAAAAGAGGCGTGGTAATGCATAGAGGGCATTTTGAAGCTGCTGGAAGCAACATTGATATAGTAGCTAGGAGTTGCGCAAAAGCTCTGCATACCACGTTTCACCTCTTACTTTACAAATTTATCAAAGCCGAAATAGCGCAGGGTGTTATTGTAGCTGATGTTTTCCACCAGGCTTCCCAGAACCTTCCAGTCCTGAGGGAACTCCCCTTCTTCCACCATTTCGCCCAGCATATTGCACAGGATTCTGCGGAAATACTCGTGGCGGGTGTAGCTTAAGAAGCTGCGGGAGTCTGTGAGCATTCCGTTGAAGGAGCCGAAGGCGCCCAAGTTCATCAGGCTGCGCATCTGCTCTTCCATGCCCTGCTTGTGGTCGTTGAACCACCAGGCAGCGCCCTGCTGCACCCGACCGGCGATGGGACTGTTTGTCTGGAAGGCGCCCATCACGGAGCCAATCACACCGTTGTCCACCGGGTTGAGGGAGTACAGCACCGTCTTGCCCAAGGCTTCCTTTTCCTCCAGAACGTTCAGCAGCGCAGCCAGACCGGCAGCATTGGACACATCGTTCATGGAATCGAAGCCGGTGTCCGGTCCCAGCTGACGGAACAGCTTCTTGGAATTGTCACGCAGGCAGCCGAAGTGCAGCTGCATCACCCAATCCCGCTTGTAGTACTCCTGTCCAACCGCAATCAGCAGGTTGGTATGGTAAGCCAGCTGCTCCTGCCAGGTAATCTTCTGCCCTGCCTTGGCACGGGCAAAAATATCGTTGAGGGTTTCCTCATCTGCCAGCTCGCAGAAGCAGTAATCCAGCGCATGGTCACTGACACAGCAGCCCATATCCGCAAAGTAAGCAATCCGGTCAGCCAGCGCCTTGCGCATATCCGCCACGGTGTTGATGGGATAGCCCACCACCTGCTCCAGCTGGGCAACGTATGCCGGGAAAGTCTCCTTATCGGCACGCATTGCCTTGTCCGGACGGAAGGCAGGCAGCACCACTGCCGGTACCGTGGGGTCATCCCGCAAAAGTGCGTGGGCATGCAGATCGTCCACCGGGTCGTCGGTGGTGCAAATCAGCTTCACTCCGGATTTGCGGATAATGCCCCGGACACCCATATCCGGCTGCGCCAGAACTGCGTTGCACTTATCGTAAATTTCCATAGCATTGCCGCCGTTCAGGGGCTCCTCAATGCCAAAGTACCGTTGCAGCTCCAGATGGGTCCAGTGGTACATCGGGTTACCAATCAGACTGGGCAAGCATTCCGCCCATTTCTGGAACTTCTCCCGGGGGTCCGCATCTCCGGTGATGTACTTTTCCGGCACACCGCAGGAGCGCATTCCGCGCCACTTGTAGTGGTCGCCACCCAGCCACACCTCTGTGATGCTGGAGTAGTGCTTGTCCTCATAGATTTCCATAGGGTTAATGTGGCAGTGATAGTCCAGAATAGGCATCTTTGCCGCATATTCGTGATAAAGCTTTTTCGCCGTCTCAGTTTTCAGCAAAAAGTCCTTGTCCATAAACTGTTTCATTACAATTCCTCCTGTATTTTACAGCACAACGCCGTCTTTCCAAATCGATATTTCCCGGAAGCCCTGTCTTTCCGATTGGGTCTGTTCCCCGGAAGCAGTGGAGAGCACCTTGTCAAACAGCGCCTGCGCCGCTTCGGTAAGGGTTGCGCTGCCGTCTGCCACCACCCCGGCATTGAAATCAATCCAGTTCTTTTTCCTCTGCGCAAGCGGGGTGTTGGTGGACACCTTCAAAGTAGGTGCCGGCGCCCCAAAGGGAGTGCCCCGTCCTGTGGTGAAAATCACAATTTGCGCACCGGCGGCGGTCAGCGCCGTCGCTGAAACCAAATCATTTCCCGGACCGCAGAGCATATTGAGCCCCTGGGTTTTCACCTGCTCACCGTACTGCAGCACATCCACCACCGGGGCGCTGCCACCCTTTTGCACGCAGCCGCAGGACTTGTCCTCCAGGGTGGTGATGCCCCCCGCCTTATTGCCGGGGCTGGGGTTTTCGTATACGGTTTCGTGGTGGCTTGTAAAGTAATCCTTAAAGCCCTGAAGCATATCCGCTGCCTTTTGGAACACCTCCGGAGTGACACAGCGGCTAAGGAGAATATCCTCAGCGCCGAACATCTCCGGCACCTCAGTCAGCACTGTGCTGCCCCCCTGGGCAACCAGCATATCGGAAAACACACCGGTAACCGGATTGGCGGTAATGCCGGACAGTCCGTCAGAACCGCCGCACTTCATACCGATCACCAGCTTTTCCGCAGACAGGGTCTGCCGGGTAAAGCCTGCGGCATATTGGGCCAGCTCTTTCAGCAGCTCGCTGCCCGCTTCCATTTCATCCTCTACCTGCTGGCAGGTCAAGAATTTGATTCGTCTAGGATCAAATTCGCCCAACTCTTCCCGGAACTGCTCCTGGGTCAGGTTTTCACAGCCCAGGCTCAGCACCAGCACACCGGCTGCGTTGGGATGATTCGCCAAGGCAGCCAAAAGCTTTCGGGTCTGGGCGTGGTCCTCTCCGGTCTGGGAGCAGCCAAAGGGGTGGCAGAATGCGTACACGCCGTCCACAGAGCCTGCAGCCAGGTGACTGTTTTCCCGGGCCAATGCCTTGGCAACGTCGTTGACGCAGCCTACTGTAGGGATAATCCACAGCTCGTTACGCACACCGGCTCTGCCGTCTTCACGCAGAAAGCCCTGAAAGGTTGCAGGCGTTTTCGGCGCCAGAAAATCAAAATCCGGGCGATAAACATAGTCCGATTCCCCGGACAGATTGGTTGCCAGATTGTGGGTATGGACCCACTGTCCCGGCGCCACCTTTTGGGTGGTGTGACCAATAGGGAAGCCGTATTTGATTACCTGGGCATCCTTCGCCGCCGGGGTCAATGCCATTTTATGTCCCTGGGGAATTGCCTCCAAAGCGGTAACCCCCAGAAATTCCGTACCCGCCGGGATATCCCGCAGCGCCACCGCCACAGTGTCCCGGGGATGAATTTGAATAAAATCCGCCATAGGTTTGCCTCACAGACAGCTTGCAAAGACAGCCAGCGTACCCTCTGCGCGGATGCGCTTCAGGTTTTCCACCGTTGCCGCCTGCAGACCGGGAACCTTTGTCAGGTCCGCATCCCACATCCGGGTATTGGTCATAACAGCTTGGACCAATTCCTCCACGGTGTCGTTTCTGTGGTCATAGTAGAATTCCAGCGCCCAACGGTCGTCTACGCAGGTATATTCCTGACCGTCGCTGCGACGGCACACCAGACCGGCCTCGGTCAGCGCCTGAATATCCTGACTGTAGAAGGCAATGTAGCAGGCAAAGGCTGCGCACAGGCAAGGAGGCAGCTTGCCTTCCTTTTCTGCATAATCCAGCAAGCTGGGCAGATTTCTTGCCTGGTATTTGGAAGTAGAGTTCAGACAAATGCTCAACAGTGCGTGGTCAATAAAGGGGTTCTGGAAACGGTCCTGCACAGCAGCGGCAAAGGCTGTCAGGTCATCCTTATCCAGAGGCAGGGTGGGGATAATTTCCTCGTAGAGCATTTTGTTCATAAAGTCCCGGACAGTATCGTTTTCCATACAGTCCCGGACAATGGAGAAGCCAGCCAGATATGCGCCGGGGACAAAGCCGGTATGGGCGCCGTTGAGAATGCGAACCTTCCGCTTCTTATAGGGGGTAACATCCGGAACCACCGGGCAATTCAGTCCTGCCTTCTTGAAGGGCAGCTTTTCCTCCAGCCAGTCCGGTCCTTCAATGTTCCAGACGCCGAACACCTCGCCCACGTCCATCAAATCGTCCCGGTAGCCGTTTTCTGCCTCCAGCCGGGCAAGCTCTTCCGGGTCACGGATGCGACCGGGCACAATTCTGTCCACCAATGTGGAGCAGAAGGTGCAGTCATTGCGGACGTAATTCAGGAAGCCCTGGGGCAGGTTCCACTGCTGAATGTACTTTTCCACACAGGCAAGCAACGCCTTGCCGTTGTTGTCAATCAGCTCGCAGGACAGCACCACCACACCGGGCTTGCCTGCCTGATACCGGGCATACAGCACCTGGGTCATCTTGCCGGGGAAGGATGCGCAGGGCATATCCTCCAAAGAGCACTGGGGGTCATAGGCAATGCCTGCCTCGGTGGTATTGGAAACGATGTATTCCAGTTCGTCGGAGGTTGCAACCTGCATCATCGCCTCAAAGCCCTCCTTCTCGTAGGGGTTCAGGCAGCGGGACACAGAGGAAATCACACGCTTATAGCTAACCGCCTTGCCCTGTTCCATTCCCCGGAGGTACAGGGTGTACAGACCCTCCTGCTTGTTAATCAGCTCTGCCAAGCCCGGGGCAATGGGCTGCACCAGGCAGCATTTGCCATTCCAGCCTGCCTTTTCGTTGGCAACATCAAACCAGTAGTCTGCAAAAGCACGAAGGAAATTGCCCTCGCCGAACTGCAGGACCTTTTCCGGCGCCTGCTCCAAAAGATAACCCTCATAGTTCATTTCTTTCAGGGTTTTATAATTTAATTGCTTCATCGTCATACTCCTTTTCTAAATTTGTATAGAAGCATTATATAACAAGATTTCTATCGCGTGATACGGAAATATTGCGTTGCGCTGCTTTTTTTATTAAAATATTGTTATAATCTGTCAGCACGCCGCAAAACACAGACACAGCAATATTTTAATACAAAACCGGAAGATTGGCAAGATATTCCGTTTATCTTTTTAATATTTTGTTCTATAATAACGCCATCTGAAAAATAAGAAAGGCGGTTTCTTTATGAAATACGAAAACGGCATTGCCAAAAATGTAAAAATTGCTTATGTGGGCGGTGGCTCCCGGGGCTGGGCGTGGAATTTGATGAACGACCTGAAAAAGGCGGAGGACATCTCCGGAACGGTGTATCTGTATGACATTGATTTCCAGGCGGCGCAGCACAACGAGATTATCGGCAACAAGATTGACGGCGAAAGCTGGAAATACAAGGCTGTGGAAACCGCCGGCGAAGCGCTCACCGGCGCCGACTTTGTGATCATCTCCATTCTCCCCGGCACCTTTGACGAGATGGCAGTGGACGTACACACCCCGGAAAAGTACGGCATCTGGCAGTCCGTAGGCGACACCGCCGGTCCCGGCGGCTTTATCCGCGCCCTGCGAACAGTGCCTATGATGCGGGAAATCGCAGCAAACATCCGTACCTACTGTCCCAATGCCTACGTAATTAACTTCACAAATCCCATGGCGGTTTGTATCGGCGCCCTGTACCGGGAGTTCCCACAAATCAAGGCCCACGGCTGCTGCCACGAGGTCTTCGGTACCCAGAAGCTCCTCATCTGCGCCCTGAAAGAGATGGAGGGTCTGGAGCCCCCGCAAAAGGATATTTGCGTCAATGTTGTTGGCGTCAACCACTTCACCTGGTTTACTGAGGCACACTATAAAAATATGGACTTGTTTGAGGTATACCGCCGGTTTGTGGACAAGTTCTATGAGGTGGGCTATGACCATAAGGGTCTGGGTAACTGGATGAACAACTCCTTTACCTCCAACTCCCGTGTGCGCTTAGATTTGTTCCGCCGGTTTGGCTACATTGCCGCTGCCGGGGACCGGCATCTGGCAGAGTTTATGGACAGTGACGAGTATCTGGCATCCCCGGAAACCGTGAAGCACTGGACCTTTGGTCTGACTACAGTGCAGTGGCGCAAGGAGGATTTGATAAAGCGACTGGAACGAAGCGCCCGGCTGATGTCCGGCGAGGAAGTCTATCAGCTGCGGAACACCGGTGAGGAAGCCGTGCAGCAAATCCGGGCGATTTTGGGCTGTGGCGATACAGTCACCAACGTGAACCTGCCCAACCGGGGTCAAATTTCCAACCTGCCTATGGGCACCATCGTAGAAACCAACGCCGCCTTCCGGGACAGTACCGTACAGCCTGTATTCGCAGGTGCTGTGCCGGAGAGCATCTACCCGCTGATTTCCAGAGCTGCCCGGGAAAACGACGACATCCTGGACGCCGCCTTCAGCGGCAGCCTCAGCTTTGCCTACGAAAAATTCCGAAGCCTGAATATGCTCAAAGCCCTTACTGAGGTGCAGAAAAAGGCGCTGTTTGACGAGATGGTTGCCGGTACCGCCAAGTACCTGACAAGCTTTGCATAACCTGTTTTTGGGGAGGAAAATTATGGTTTCTTATGTAAAACCCAACGTGATAGATACGCTCCCTCTGGGGGACCTCCGCTTTGACGGCGCCATTGCCCAGCAGGTGGAAGCCTTCTTCACAGAGCGTCACCGTTCCGATTTTGCCAGGGAGGTCATCTACGCAGAGACAGAAGAGCAGTTTCGCCTGCGGCTGGATGACACCCTCCACGTAGGCTACTGGCGGGGCGAATTCTGGGGCAAGTGGGTGATCTCCTCCTGCCGCATTGCCCGCTATTGCCACGACGAGAAACTCAAGGAATTTTTGCACAGGGCTGCCCTGAACCTCATTGCCACAGCAGACGAGGACGGCTACATCGGCACTTATAAAAATCCGGAAAACGTGCTCCCCTGCCCCCCGGAGATTGCCATGCAGGAGGTGGGCTGGGCAAGCGAGTGGAACTGGAATGTCTGGTGCCGCAAGTACACCCTATGGGGACTGCTGGAATGCTACGAGCTCACCGGCGACGAAAAAATCCTCACCGCAGCCATCCGCTTTACGGACCAGCTGCTTTCTATGCTGGACCGTCTGGGTATTCGCATCACCGACTGCGGCACCTTCTTCGGTCTGGCAGCAGGCTCCATTATCAAGCCCTTGCTGATCCTCTACCGCCACACCGGCGACAAAAAATATCTGGATGCCAGCTTGTCCATTGCCGGAGATTTTGAACGTGAAGACGGCAGAGCAACCGCCATTATCGCCAAGGCGCTGGCTATGAAGCCTGTGTTTGACTGGTATCCTATGGAAAAGAAATGGGCAAAGGTGTATGAGCTTCTGTCCTGCCTGGACGGTCTTTTGGAGCTGTACCGCTTCACAGGAACAGAAAATTACCTGAAAACCGCAGAGAATATGTACACCCTTTTGCTGGACGGGGAGTTCAACACCCTGTTCTCCGTGGGCTTTAACGACTTGTTCCTGGGCGGCGCATCAAAGCCCAATGCCATCTCCGAGCCATGCGACGTAATCCACTGGATTCGTCTTTGCGCCGAGCTTTACTGCCTCACCGGCAACGTGAAGTACATCAATACCATTGAGTTGGCGTTCTACAACCCTATGCTGGCCTCCTTCTTCCGGGATGGCAAATGGGGCGCTCGGGGTGTCCGCACCACCGGACGGCACATGGTGGCGCACGGTCAGTCCTTTATGGAGCACAGCCACTGCTGCGTCAACAATATTCCCCGGGGCGTTCTGAACGTTGCGGAGATGTTTGTTCTGCGTCAGAATGACGGGGTGATTATCAATCTGTACAGCGATTTTACCGCAAAGATAGGTAGTGCAACCGTTACAATCTCCGGCTCCTATCTCACCGACGGAAAGGTCACTGTCACCATTGCTACCCCGGCGCCAATGACACTGAAGCTGCGCATTCCCCCCTGGGCTTCCTTTGCAAAGCTTGACGGCGCAGTCATCACAGCCGCAGAGGGCTATCACAGGGTTACGGTCGGTGCCGGTGTCACCACGCTGAACCTTGCCTTCGGTATGACAATTCTTCTGCGGGAGCTTGCCGAAAAGCCTGAGTACTTCCCTGAGGATAACGTCTTCAACCGCCGCTTTACCGTAAAGGGAAGCAACTACGTAGACCCATCCCTGATGACCTGGGATGCCCGGGCAACCCTGGTTTACGGACCTCTGCTCCTGACACGCTCCAAGCTCTGCGGCAACACCGAGGCGGAGCTGTACAACAGCGAAACCGTTGCCCACCGGGGCTATACGGTCAGCGTCGAGCCCATAGCAAGCGAAAATGTCCGGGCAGCCTTCAAGGTCACATTTCAAAACAGTGAAAAAACTGTAGAAACGGTGATGTGCGACTATGCCAGCGGCACCAACATCGAAAGTCCGGAGGATATGAAGCTGTTTAACGTTTTTATCTGAGCCGTACGTATTGCCTTTTACCTGAAGCCGTGGTACAATGATGCCACATATTCCTGTTTGAAAGGCGGAACCGCTATGATCTCTTTTGAAAGCGACTATATTACCGGCGCCCATCCCAAGGTACTCCAACGTCTGATTGACACCAATTTAGAGGCCCAGTCCGGTTACGGCAGTGATGCGTATTGCGCATCCGCCGCAGAAAAAATCAAGGCAGCCTGCCAGTGTCCGGAGGCTGACGTCCGGTTTCTGGTTGGAGGCACCCAGACCAACGCTACCGTCATTGCCACAATGCTGCAGGACTTTGAGGGTGTGATTGCCGCCACCACCGGACATATTCACGCCCACGAATCCGGTTCGGTGGAGTACGCAGGACATAAGATTTTGGCTTTGCCCCACAAGCTGGGTAAGCTCAATGCCAAGGACGTGAAAAACTGCATCCAGACCATTCTGGCAGACGAGTCCTGCGAGCATATGGTTTACCCCGGTATGGTGTATATTTCCCACCCCACCGAATACGGCACGCTGTATACCAAGCAGGAGCTTACTGACCTGAGCAACGTGTGCCGGGAATACAACATCCCGCTGTTTTTGGACGGCGCACGGTTGGCTTATGGCATTATGAGCCGCCATACCGATGTCACACTGCCGGATGTTGCAAGGCTTTGCGATGTGTTTTACATCGGCGGCACAAAGGTAGGCGCCTTGTGCGGCGAAGCTGTGGTGTTTACCCATAACAACACCCCGCCCCACTGGGTAAACCGTATCAAAAAGCGTGGTGCCCTGCTGGCAAAGGGTCGGCTTCTGGGTGTTCAGTTTGATGCGCTGTTTACAGACAACCTGTATTTTGAAATCGGCAAGCACGTCATTGATATGGCAGAAAAGCTGAAGGCGATGTTCACAGCAAAAGGCTATCGCTTCTATCTGGATTCTCCCACAAACCAGCAGTTTGTGGTTCTGGACAAAGAAACCCTTGCCCGGATTCGGGAGCAGGTGGCTGTCAGCCTGTGGGAGTGGGTGGACGAAGACCACGCTGTAGTGCGCTTTGCCACCGCCTGGTCCACCACCGAGGCTGACCTGGCGCAGCTGGAAGCGCTGTTATAACTTTTAAATTTATCGTGAACTTTTTGTCCCGGACTTTTATTCCCAAAATTTGTGTGCTATAATAGGAAAATCATGGTAGGATATCCGGGGGGTGCCGTATATGCAAGAGAAGAAACTATTGTTGCTTGTCAATCCCAAGGCCGGGCAAAAGAAAGTTTTGAAGGCCTTATGGGAAATTATTGATATCTTTAACCGGGCGGGCTACAGCGTCATTACCCACATCACAGCCGGTAACAACGACGGACGTCAGGCGGTTGTGCAGTATGCAAAGGATGTGGACGTGGTGGTGTGCTGCGGCGGTGACGGTACCTTCAACGAAACCCTTTCCGGTGTCATTGAAAGCGGAAAAGCGCTCTCCATCGGCTATATTCCTGCCGGGTCTACCAACGATTTTGCCTGCAGTCTGAACCTGTCCGGGGATGTTGTGCAAGCCGCCCGGGACATTGCCGAGGGTGTTGCGGACGCTTTGGATGTGGGTAGCTTTGACGGACGCTATTTTTCCTATGTAGCCTCCTTCGGTCTGTTTACCAAGGCCAGCTATGCAACATCCCAGGAAATGAAAAACATTTTCGGTCATGCCGCCTATCTTTTAAGCGGCATTCAGGAAATTTCCCAGATTAAAACCTATCACCTGCGGTTTGTCCTGACCGACGGCACGGAAATCGAAGACAATTTCATTTTTGGCGCTGTCAGCAACTCCACCCGCTTTGGCGGTGTGCTGAGCCTGTCCAAGGAATTGGTGGATTTGCAGGACGGAAAGCTGGAGCTGCTGCTTATCCGTGCGCCGAAGGACATTTTGGAATTGGCAGACTGTGTCCGGGCCTTGCAGCAGCAGACCTATGACTGTCCGATGATTACCTTCTTAAAGGACTCTCACTTTAAAATCTCCACCCCGGAAAACATCACCTGGACGTTAGACGGAGAAAAGGAACCGGGCAAGCCGGAAATCGAAGTCACCTGCCTGCACAAGGGCATTTCCCTGATTCGAAAAAAATAAAGCAAGATATAAAAAAGGTGCTATCTCTTCAAAAAGATAGCACCTTTTTATGCAAAGATTTCTTGTAGTACGCTGTTAAATCTAAAACTTCGCACAGTAACAAAGCCTCCCCTGTGTAAGGGGAGGTGGGCAAAATCTCCGATTTTGCTCGGAGGGGTTGTCAATCCCTCAGTCACGCTGTTTGCGTGACAGCTCCCTTTGCACAAGGGAGCCAACGTGCTGCTGCACTGCGGTGTAGAAATTTAGCCTACTATGTGGGACGGGAAACCCGTCCCCTACGGTTTCAGCAGTTCTTCTATGCGTTTGCCAATGGGACAGTCTTCTGCATAACAGCAGTCCGGATAACAGCAATCTGCCTCTGTCAGCGTGCCACCCTCTGTGACCACCGCCACCGTTCTTGCGCTGTCCAATTGCCGGCAATAGCCGGTGAAAAAGCTTTCTTTTTCCATATTACACCCTCATAATGCAGTAGCCCATCGGCGCCAAACAATTGCCAGCACAGTTATGGCTTAGCAGCACTTCTCCTTGGGGAATTTCCCAGACTTCCGCTCTTTGGTTTACATAAATCTTAATATCTGTCTGCCCGTCTTTTCGGGAGAAGCACAGTTTTCCCTGTTCTGCGCAGTGAAATTCCGTGTCGCCGGTTCGCAGGCAGCTGCAGGTTTTCCGCAAATTGCCCAGGCTTTGGTAGTGATTGAGGATGTCCCGGTTTTCACGTCCCCAAGGGTAGGTGCGGCGGTTAAAGGGGTCTTTTGCGCCCTCGCATCCGGCTTCATCCCCGTAATAAATACTGGGGCTGCCCGGCAAAGTATACTGCAGCACCGTTGCCAGCAGCAGCCGGGCTTGCGCCAAAGCCGTTTGCTCCGGAGACAGAAATCTTCGGGCTGCCTGTTCCCGGCTGCCGTCAAAGTCATCCACCAAAGCCGTTAAAATCCGGGGGGTATCGTGGGTGCCCAGCAGATTCATATTGCAAAAAACCACCTGCCTGGGGTAGTTTTCCAGCACCGTCATCACGGTGTTTTCCAAAGCTCTGCCATCGTCCCTGCCCCGGACATAATTCATAATTGCGGTACGGAAGGGGTAGTTCATCACGCTGTCCAGCACCCCATCCACAAAATAACGGCAGCGGGTATTGTAGGCGATTTTATTGGAGGCATCCTCCCAGACCTCACCCATTAAAAGGGCATCCGGTCTTATTCTTCGCAGACTTGTTTTCAGCTTTAACAGGAATTCTCCCGGCAATTCATCTGCCACATCCAGGCGGAAGCCATCTGCCCCGGCTTTCAGCCAGTGGGCAATGACACTGTCCTGCCCGTCAAAAATGTAGTCCATAAAGCCCTTGTCCAGCTTATTGACTGTGGGCAGCGTATCAAAGCCCCACCAGCTTTTATACCGGTTGGGATAGTCCGCAAAATCATACCAGCTTCTGTAGGGAGAACGGGGGTCCCGGAATGCGCCGCCGACGCCAAAGCTGCCGTATTTGTTAAAATACAGGCTGTCTGCCCCGGTATGGGAGTACACCCCATCCAAAATCACCTTGATGCCGTGGCTGTGGGCAATTTCGCACAGCCGGGAAAAGTCCTCCATGGTGCCCAGCATTGGGTCCGGGGTTTTGTAGTCACCGGTGTCATACCGGTGGCTGGAAAAAGCCTTTCCTATGGGGTTGAGGTACAAAACGGTGGTGCCCAAGGAGGCGATATAGGGAATTTTCTCCGCTATGCCCCGGAAGTTGCCGCCGTAAAAATCGTTGTTCAGCACTTCTCCTTTTTCATTGGGCTGCCAGCACACTTCCTCATCCCAATTCTGGTGGACGGTATACGGCGCTAATTTTCCGGTGAGGTCACATTCCCCGGACTTATGAAACCGGTCCGGGAATACCTGGTAGATTATGCCGCCCTTTGCCCAGTCCGGTGTGGTAAACGCCTCCGGAACACAGCTGACCTGCCAGCAGGCGCCGTCCTCCATATTGGTATCGTTGCCGTACTTGAACAGGCGGAAGGTGCCGGTGTGTCCGGCAATCCGGAAATAGTAGAAATACAATCCCGGCTGGCTGAAGCAGAACGTCCCTTTCCAGATGTCATAGGGGTCTTTTTGCTCTGCAAACGTCATTGGCACTTCCTGATAAGGACTACCATCCTCCCGGGTAATCACCAGCGTCACCGCAGATGTTTTTACCGTGCTGGGAATTTGGATATGCAGGGTGCAATTCTGCCCCGGTGTCAGGCAGCCAAAGGGATTTTTATATTCAATTTTCTTGGAATCGAACAAAATACGCATAGAAACTCCTAAAAAGCCCCCAGATTGGGGGCTTTTTGCTAATTAACCAAGCATTTTCCGGAACAATTCCAAATATCTGGCAGCAGGCTTGTCCCAGCTGAAATCCTGTTCCATATCGGTTTTTTGCAGGGCATAGAATTTGTCCGGGTGGTTGTGGTACAAATTCAGCGCCCGCTGGATTGCCCAGTAAAAATCGTCTGCATTGTAGCTTTGGAAGGTAAAGCCCAGACCGCCCTGCCCCATTTCATCCACACCGGGCACCGTATCCTTCAAGCCGCCGGTAGCGTGGACCACCGGCACTGTGCCGTAGCGCATAGCGTTCATCTGGCTTAAACCGCAGGGCTCGCTTTTCGACGGCATCAGGTAAATGTCGCCGCCGGCATAAATCCGGGAGGCAAGTCCCAAATCAAAGCGGATTTCCGCAGCCACCTTCTGGGGGAAGGCTTCTGCCAAGTCCCGGAAGAACTTCTCAAACTGAGGCTCTCCGGTGCCCAAAATCAGCAGCTGACAATCCTGCTCTTTGAGCATTCTCTCTGCAATATAGCAAAGCAAATCCAGACCCTTATGTCCTGCCAGCCGGGTGACCATCACCATCAGGGGAACCTCCGCCTTTTGAGGCAGACCTACTTCTTCCTGCAGCAGCTTTTTGCACTTGGCCTTGCCGTTTCCAAAGCTGGTCACATCATAATGACAGCCCAGCGCCGGGTCGGTGGCAGGATTAAAGGTGTTCACGTCAATGCCGTTGGTGATGCCGGTAAGCTTTCCGGCAGCATTCTGCAAAATTCCCTCCATACCGTGGGCATAATAGCTTTGCATCAGCTGACCGGCATAGGTCTCCGACACCGTGGTGACCAGATGCGCCGTTTCAATGGCGCCCTTCATCACGTTGATACCGCCGTTCAAGTCCAGACAAGCCCGCCAGTTCCCCGGCAGCGCCAGCACGTCGTCAAAGAAATAACCGTCTGCCCATCCCTGGTATTCCACATTATGGATGGTGAACATACACTTGGTTCCCGGGAATTTGGGATAGTACTCCGCCGCCAGATATACCGGCACCAAGCCGGTCTGCCAGTCATTGCACTGGATCACATCCGGAATAAAATTCAGGTGCAGCAGCGCTTCCAGACAAGCCTTGGAAAAATAGGCAAACCGTTCTCCATCGTCCAGCTGTCCGTAAATGGCACCAGGACGATGACCGAAATAATACAGATTATCCAGAAAGTATACCTGCACGCCGTCGGTGCGGTTTTTCAGCTTCAAAATTCCGGTGTACTGCTGGCGCCAGCCCAGCTGAGTGTCAAAGCAAGTGACAAACTCCACCGGATACCGGTCATCCTCCAGAATTTTTTTGTAGTAGGGCAAAATCAGCGCCACTTCATTGCCACTAATCCTTTGCAATGCCGCAGGCAGTGCCTCCATCACGTCTCCCAGACCGCCGGATTTGATATACGGCGCGCCCTCAGAGGCTAAGATGGCAATTTTCATACAACCTCACCTCGTTTAACCACGATGGGATTGGTGGCTGTTCCGATAAGCTTCGTGCCGGGTCGCACCACCACGTCCTTATCCAAAATCACATTTTCCAGACAGGCATCCTCCCGCACCACCGTGTCGTTCATAATCACGCAGTTCTTCACGCTGGCGCCGGGGTACACCGTCACCTGCCGGAACAGCACAGAATTTGCCACAGAGCCGCCCAGCATACAGCCGTCTGCCACGGAGCAGTTTTTCACAAGGCTGTTCTCGCCATAGAAGGTAGGCACCCGGTCCCGGACCTTGGTGTAAATGGGATGGTTCCGCCCAAACAAATCCTCCCGGATTTCCTTTTGGGTCAGCGCCAGATTGTTCTGGAAATACTCCAGCACCGTATCGTTACAAAGGGCAACACCGCCAAAGCGGTATACATTCAACGTTGCCTGTTTCTTCTTCCACAGACCCAGCACCAAATCCCGGTCCATATGATACAAATTCCGGGCAATGTGCTCCTTGACCTGGGTAATCAGCCATTTCCGGGACAGCACAAAAATGTCCATAGAGGCCTCATAGTCACTGGGGGCAGCGTAGTCCACCGCCACATCCTTCACTTCGCCCTTGCTGTCCAGTTTGATTGCCAGGTCCAGCTGCCGACGACCGTCGGCAATGCCGGATTTGGTCACCACGGTAATATCCTTGCCGCTTTCCACGTGGGCGTTTATTACCTTCAGCAAATCCACATTGCTCAAAATGGCAGCGTCGATCATAATCACATAATCATCGTTACCGTATTCCAAAAAGCTCATAGCCGCATGCAGAGACTCCAGCTTGCCCCGGTAGTCCGAAGTGCGGGAGGAGGAATAAGGTGTCAGGTACTCCAGACCGCCTTCTTCCATCTCAAGACCCCATTCCTCACCGGAGCCTACGTGGTTCATCAGACTCTGGTAATTATGCCGGGTGACAATGCCTACCCGGTGAATTCCGGCGCAGGCAAGGTTGGAAAGGGCAAAATCCACCTGACGATACCGACCGCCATAAGGAAGGCTGGCCATTGTACGCTTTTCTGTCAGGTCACCCAAGGTGCCGTCATTGGCAAATACAATACCGGTTACGTTCACGGTCTTTCCCTCCTTTACACCATTTCACCGGGCAAAAGCACGGCATTTTCTTCCAGCACCGTATCTTTTCCGGTAACACTGATTTTCTTCTTTTCTCCCGGCGCATAGGCACCGCCTACCACTGCGCCTCTGCCGATTTTGCTGTTTTCACCCAAAATTGCGTGACGGACAATGGCATTGGGGGCAATCACGGTACCGGGCATCACCACGCTGTCCTCAACCAGCGCACCCTGTCCCACCATACAGCCGGTGGAGATGATGCTGTGGCGGACAGTGCCGTAGATTTCCGAGCCCTCGGCAATAAAGCAGTTTTCCGTAACGGCGTGTTCATCCAGATAGGAAGATGGTAACGCACTGTTCCGGGCATAAATCCGGGTCTTCTCGTCGCCCCGGATATCAAACTCCGGGTCCTTGCCCAAAAGCTCCATATTGGCTTCCCACAAGCTGTCGATGGTTCCCACATCCTTCCAGTAGCCATTAAAGGTGTATGCCATTAGCTTATGACCTGCATTTAACAAGTTGGGAATGATGTTCTTGCCGAAGTCATTGGAGGAAGCTTCGTCCTCCTCGTCCGCAATGAGAAATTCCCGCAAAATCGTCCAGTTAAATACGTAAATACCCATAGAGGCATTGGTGGACTTGGGGTGCTTGGGCTTTTCCTCAAACTCGTAAATAGAGCCGTCAGGGTTGGTGTTGAGGATACCAAAGCGGCTGGCCTCCTCCAGCGGTACATCCCGCACCGCGATGGTGCAGGCGGCACTGTTTTTCTCGTGGAATGCCACCATATCCGCATAATCCATCTTATAAATATGGTCACCGGAGAGCACCACCACATATTCCGGCTCATACCGATCAATAAAGGCAATATTTTGATAAATGGCATTGGCGGTACCCTTATACCAGCCGTTTTTCTTGTCATTTCGCTCGTAGGGGGGCAGCACCTGGGCGCTTGCCTGAGATTTATTCAGGCCCCAGGGCTGACCGTTGCCGATGTATTCATTCAATTCCAGGGGCTGATACTGGGTCAGGATGCCCACCGTATCAATACCGGAGTTTACGCAGTTGGACAGTGGGAAATCGATAATCCGGTATTTCCCGCCAAAGGGAACCGCGGGCTTGGCAGTGTTCTGAGTCAGCACCTTCAGGCGGCTGCCCTGACCACCGGCCAGCAGCATAGCAATGCAGCGTTTTTTCTGGAAGTACATGGTATTCAGCTCCTTTAAACGTTTCGTGAGGGGAACGGACAATTTGTCCATAATTCTCCACAAATAGCATAACACATTTTAAACCATAAGGAAAGTACCAATTTGCCGAAAACACCACGAAAAAAATTCTTTTTTTAATATTTTTTTGCGTTATAGGTTTATTTTTCCAGAACTGGGTAATAATGCACTATGGAGGTGTTAACCAATGCAAAAGAAAAATTCAAGCGGGAATGTCAGTGGCAAAGGCTACTACATAGCCCTGGTGCTATGTGCCGTTGCCATTGGTCTTGCGGGCTTCCTGTACTACCGAAATGCCGGTGTTAAGGACGTAATTCTGCAAAACCCCACCCAATCTGTTGTGGGAACGCAACCAAATTCCGATGTGCAGGCTGTGGCGACACAGCCCAACGAACAGGCTCAGCCAACCACCCTTCCCCAAAAACCCTCGAAGGTGCAAGCCCCGGTAGAGGGAAAGACGGTGGCAGAGTACTCTATGGACGCACTGAGCTACAACCAGACCACCCGGGACTGGCGGGTGCATGACGGTGTGGATATCGCCGCAGAGGCCGGTACCTCCGTCAGCGCCGCCGCAGACGGAGAGGTCTACACGGTCTATGAGGACGAAGCTATGGGTATGACGGTCGTCATCCGCCACGATGAGGGCTACACCACAAAATATGCCTGCTTATCTCAGGAGGTAGCCGTCAAGGCCGGGGATGCGGTCACCGCCGGGCAAAAAATCGGCACGGTAGGCGATACCGCCCTGCTGGAAAGCCAGCTTGGTGCCCACGTGCACTTTTCCGTCAGCTGTAACGGTACGGTTCTGGACCCGGCAGATTTTCTAAGCTAACTTTTTCTTCCTTCTTGCAAAAACACCGCACACTTCCGTGTGCGGTGTTTTTGCCGCCTTTTCCTACAGGAGAAGGCTTATTTATCTTCTATTTGTTTGTATTTTGACGGTTTTGGGGTTCCTTGTCCCTTTGGCAGATTATGACTATAATATTAATTGTGTTTTGACGGTTTGGCGGTTCTTTGGTCCTCTGAAAGGCCGCATTTTTTCTTCCAGCTACCACCAAACCAGCGCCAGCTGAAGCAGATGGCACGGCAGACCCAGTCTGCAGGCATAGCCCACCAGACGCCCCTTGCGCCCCAGCCCAGATTGACACAGAGAATTTGCGCCAGCGTCAGTCGGAAGATTGCCATAGATATGATACTGACCCACATGGGGAATGCGCTGTCGTTGGCAGCACGAAGCGGACCGGTGAGGAAAAAGGACAGAGGGTAGATAAAAATACTTGCACCTAAACAGATGCATATCAGCTCTGCTGCAAGCTCGATTGTTTCCTCTGAGAGCTTCGAATAAAGCCCCAGCAGCGGATAGCGCAGCAAAATCACAGCAACTGCCGCCAGTGCATTGCAGACATATTCCGCGACGAGCAGCTTTCTGCTGTTTTCCTTGATTTGCCATAAGTCCTTTGCGCCCACGCATTGTCCAATCACCGTCATAGATGTCATACGGCAGGCAGTTGTAATACACACCACAAGACTGCAAAGGGTGTTGGCGGTGGAGTTGGCGGTAATCTGGTAGGTGCCAAAGCCAGTAATCATGCTCAGTGTCATAATCCGCCCCAGCTGGAACAGACTGTTTTCGAAAGCGGTGGGCAGACCGATGCGCAGCACTCTGCTCATAAGCCTGGGCGCAATATGGAAGATATCCGAAGCGGCAGGACGAAGCTTCTGCTTCTTATTCATCACCACCAGCATAATGGCAATTGCACCAACCACACGGCAAAGAGCAGTGGGGATAGCAACACCTTCCACACCCATACCCAGACCAAAGATGCAAATCGCATTACCGCCTAAATTGACAGCGTTGCGCAGCAGGCTTACATAGAAAGCCACCCGGCTGTTACCCTGGGCACGCATAATGGCGCCACCGGCACTGCATACCGCCAGGAAGGGAAAGGACAGGGCATTATAGAAGAAGTATGTAACGGCGTTGTCCATAACATCCGCTTCCACCTTGCCGAAAACCAAGCTCAGCAGCTGTCTGTTAAACAGGCAGCACAGAAGTCCCAGCAGAGAACTGACTGCGACAGTCATGGTAATCACCTGACCGGCAGAACGACGGGCCTTGTTCATATCGCCCGCACCAATCAGCTGGCTGGTTACGATAGCGCCGCCGGTTGCCAGCGCCGCAAACAGGTTGAGTATGACAGCGCTGATGTTGCCTACCAGAGAAACGGCTGCAATGGCTGCTTCGTCCACGGAGGACACCATAATCCCATCCACCATGCCTACCAGCGTGTTCAGCAGCTGCTCCAAAAACAGCGGAATGAACAGCCAGACCAGCGCTTTGTTCGTAAAAAGTTGCCTTCGGGGAAGTTCCATACCCTTACCTCCAAAATCCGCAGGTTCTTTGGTGAGTATAGTCCCATCCCATTCCGAAGTCAAGGGCAAATGTGCACAAAAAACAGCTGAAATTTTGTGTAACTTGTCGGTTCCCGTCCCCTGTCTTATTTGGAATTGTAGGGGACAATGCCCACATTGTCCCGAATGGAAATATTTATCGGGCGGATGTAGGCATCCGCCCCTACTATCCGGTATTATATGCCCTTTTGTTTTTTCTTGACCTGACTACCGGTTATATGGTAGGATAAGGAAAGAAAGGTTGTGAAAAAAATGAAGGAACATATCGATACCATACCGGTTACGGATGCGTTTTCCAAGGATGATGAATGTCCGTTTTGCTATCTGGAACGGCAGGCTGAGCAGCGCGCTATCCGCTATATTGCCGGTCCCGAGGCCAGCTATATGGAGCCGGATGTCCGGGCAGTCACCGACGCCCAGGGCTTCTGCCGGCATCACTACAAGGCGCTGTATGACTACGGCAACGCTTTGGGCAATGCCCTGATGATGCAGACCTATTATGTGGGACTGCAAAAGGAATTCCAGGCGCAGCTGGGAAGCTTTGAATTACCGGACAAAAAAGGGCTTTTTGCCAAAAAGCACCCCTCCCTGCCCATTACCCAATGGGCAAAGGAAAAGGAAAGCACCTGCTTTTTGTGCAGCCGGCTGGAATATAATATGCGCCGGTATTACGCCACCTTCTTCCATCTGCTGAAGGAGCCGGAGTTCCGGCAGAGCGTGGAAAACAGCAAGGGCTTTTGTATGCACCACTTCCGCCAGCTTATGGAAATGGCTGAAGAATACTTACCCAACAACCAGATTTCCTGGTTCTATCCCACAGTGCTGGCGCTGATGGAAAACAGCCTGGCCCGGGTACAGACGGACATCGACTGGTTTATCGAGAAGTTCGATTACCGCAATGCCGATGCCCCTTGGAAAAACTCTATGGACGCAGTGCCCAGAGGTATGCAGAAGCTCAAGGGCAGCTACCCTGCTGACCGTCCCTTCAAACAAGATTGACATTAGAAAGGCTGTGATGATATGGATGTTGCGCTTTTGGTTGCCAAGCAAATCCTGATTATGTTTTTGTATATGCTCTGCGGTTATGTGCTGTTCCGCACAAAGAAAATCACCAAGGAGGGCAGTGGCTCTCTGGCAAGCCTGCTGGTTTGGCTGGTCATTCCTGTGGTTTTGGTGAAAAGCTTCTGCGTGGAGCCCACCCGGGAACGGATTATTGGGTTGGGACTGAGCACGTTAGCCGCCATTGCCGCCCAGGGCTTATCCATTTTGGTATGCCGGGTGGTATTTAAAAAGCGACCGGTGGACCACTTTGCCGCCGCCTTCTCCAACGCAGGCTTTTTGGGTATTCCCCTGGTAACCGCTACCTTGGGCGGGGACTGCGTATTCTACATTGTTTTCTTTGTGGCTATGCTCAACATTCTGCAGTGGCTGTACGGTGTTGCCGTCATTCAGGAGACCAAAATGCAGTTTCACGGAAAGACCTTGCTGCACCCCCTGATTTTGGGTACCGGCTTGGGTCTTGTGCTGTTCTTTACCGGCTGGGGTGTGAAGCTTCCCCAGATCATTACCGGCACAATGGCAGGAATTGCCGCTGTCAACTCCCCCATTGCCATGCTGGTGATGGGTGTGTATCTTGCCCAGGCAGATATGAAGACCCTCTGGACAGATAAGCACCTGTATGTGCTCAGTCTGGTACGGCTGGTGGTTATCCCCCTGCTGACCTTGGGTGTTTTCTGGATTTTGCAGGTTTTGATTCCCGGCTTCACCTCTGATATTTTATTGGCTCTGCTTCTTGCTGCCATTTGTCCCGTGGGCGCAAATGTGGCGGTATATGCCCAGCTGCATAACAAGGACTATGTGTATGCCAGCAAAACCGTGGTGATTTCCACCCTGCTGTGCCTTGTGACGATGCCCTTTATCGTCCTGCTGGCGCAAACCTTACTGAAATAACAGAAAGCGAGGTGTCGTACTGACACCTCGCTTTTTATACGAGATTTGTTATTCTTTGGGCAATTTCCGTGCCCAGCTTTTTCTCAATCACCCTGACAGCCTCGTCGTATCTCGGCGCCCGGTCCGTCAGGTTATGGGTGTCGGTACCCAAAAACTGCACATAGCCTTTTTTGACCATGGAAAGCGCCCAGCCCCGGGTTCCGGCAGACAGGAATGCTTCGGCATTACATTGCATCGCTACCTGCTGACCGGACAGCTCCGCCAAAAATTTCGGCAGCTGGCTCCGGTACCGTTCCACGTGGGCCAACAGCGGTGTCAGCCCCTGCTCCATAGGAATGCGAATCAGCTCCTCCATCATCCGACCGGTCCACTTCCCAAAGGGCATTTCCACCAGTAAAAGCCCGGTGTCCCCGATTTGCAGTTCCTTCAGCTCCCGGCACCGGCTCATTCCGTCAAAATATGCCACCTCTGCCCCGGGCAAAAGGGACAGCTCCCAGGTGTCCCGGGCAAGGCTCTCCTCCCGGCGGCGCAGAAAATCCTCCGGGTTATCCTTATACGCATAAAAATGGGGGGTCGCCGCCACCGTAGTGACTCCCTGCTGCCGGAGCATCTGTAGCATTTTGTGGGTAGTCTCTACGCTGTCGCTGCCATCATCCATATTGGGCAGGATGTGACTGTGCATATCTATCATACCAACGCTTCCCTTTATAAACACTTATTCCGCACAATCCAAGTTAAGCTTCATCCGGTACATATCCGACGGCGTGGTCAGCTTGAAGTTTTTGTCCTCGCCCGAAATCATACCAACCTTCATACCGTATTTGAAAGCCAGCTCGCAGCCGCCCCGAATGGTCTCCAGCTCCTGCTGGGGCGTCTGCAGGTTCAGCTGCAAATACTTCCGCAGATTGAAAACCTCCGGAGACTGTCCGCAGAACAATACGCTCCGGTCTGCAAAGTCCGTCACGGTCTTGCCGTCGGTGCTGACATAAATCATATCCTTCATTTCCAGCACCGGCAGCACGCAGTCATATCCCGGCAAGGCTTCCACGCAGCGGGAAATCAGCTCCACGCTGACTAAGGGTCTTGCCGCATCGTGCACCAGCACCACATCCTCTTCGCCGGCTTCCTTACAGGCTTTCAGCCCGCTGAGCAAAGACTCCTGCCGGGAAGGACCCGGGTCTGCAATGGTTGTCAGCTTGGTAATTCCATACTGCTTTGCCCAGGACCAAATCTGGCTATCCCAATCGTGGTTCGCCACAACAACAATCTCATCTACCTGAGGACAATTCTGGAATTTTTCCAGCGTATAGGCTAATACCGACTTGCCCTTGACCTCCATATACTGTTTGGGCAATGCCGCATTTTCCATTCTCCGACCGACACCGCCGGAAAGAATCACTGCATAATTCATCTTGTTCTCCTCTTAAGCAGCTACTTATGGGACTGCGATTTTCTGCCGCTATTTTTTGCATTTTCTGGCAGGATATACTACGAAAAGTATACTATAGGTGGTCCCATAAATCAAGGAGTTTTTTCGCTACTGCAACGCTTGCCTTAGCTTTGCCAGCGCTCGCTTTTCAATGCGGGATACATAGCTGCGGCTAATTCCGGTCAGCTGCGCCACCTCCCGCTGACGCAAAGGCTTTCCGGTACCCAAGCCGTACCGGGCAACAATCACCTGCCGTTCCTGCTCCGACAGCACTTCATCCACCGCCTGACACAGCTTCTGCTGCATTTGGCGGCTGCTGACCTGCTCCAGAAGGTCCGTATCGTCGCTGACCACGTCCATCAGCTCCAGTGCGCCACCGTCACTGCTGGTTTCAATATAATCGCTGAGTGATACATCCTGACTGGACTTTTTTTGGCTGCGGAAGTACATCAGAATCTCGTTTTCCACGCACCGGGCGGCATAGGTGGCAAGCCTTGCTCCCTTGGATTTATCAAAGGTGGTCACCCCTTTAATCAACCCGATGGTTCCAATAGAAATCAAATCCTCCTGATCGGCGGTCTGGGCATAGTACTTTTTCATAATGTGGGCAACCAGGCGCAGGTTCCGTTCAATCAGTATATTCCGCGCCTGAATATCCCCCTGGGCGCTGCGCTCTAAGTAATATTCCTCCTCCTGGGCGGTCAGGGGTTTGGGGAAAGAGCCGGTGGATAGCTGCAGTGAGTACATCAGTCCGCTGAGCATCAGCCAAACGGCGGCGAACATCGCCATCACCTCCATAGCTTAACTCTATGAAGCGCTGCAAGTCCACTTTCCGCAAAAAAGCACATCCCAAATTTGGGATGTGCTTTTCAGTCAGCCTTATTGAATTACACCACGCCCTGCAGGAGCATTGCGTCTGCAACCTTCAGGAAGCCGGCAATGTTGGCGCCGGCAACATAGTTGCCTTCCATACCGTATTCCTTGGCAGCGTTGTCCAGGTTGTGGAAGATATTGACCATAATCTTCTGCAGCATCTGGTCCACTTCCTCCACGCTCCAGCTGCGGCGCTCGGAGTTCTGGCACATTTCCAGACCGGACACGGAAACACCGCCTGCATTGGCAGCCTTACCGGGGCAGAACAGCACGCCGTTCTGCTGCAGATACTTGGTAGCATCCAAAGAGGTGGGCATATTGGCGCCCTCACAGACGCAGAAGCAGCCGTTTGCCACCAGCGCCTTGGCATCGTCAATGAGCAGCTCGTTCTGGGTTGCGCAGGGCAGCGCCACGTCACACTTGACAGTCCAGACGCCCTTGCCCTCGTGATACTGGGCATTGGGACGAGCCTTGGCATACTCGGTCAGTCTTGCGCGCTTGACTTCCTTGACATCCTTCAGTGTTGCCACATCAATGCCATCAGGATCGTAAATCCAGCCGGTGGAGTCAGAGCAGGTCACAGGCTTTGCGCCCAGCTCCCAAGCCTTTTCAATGGTGTAGGTTGCCACGTTACCGGCGCCGGACACAGCCACGGTCAGACCCTTCAGGCTCTTGCCGTTGCACTTAAGCAGCTCGTCAGTCAGGTACAGCAGACCGTAGCCGGTTGCCTGGGTACGACCCAGAGAGCCGCCGTAGCTCAGACCCTTGCCGGTGAGCACGCCGCCAACATAAGCGCCGCGGATACGACGGTACTGACCGAACATATAGCCGATTTCCCGGGCGCCCACACCAATATCACCGGCAGGCACGTCGGTATCCGGTCCGATGTAGCGGTACAGCTCGTTCATAAAGCTATGGCAGAAACGCATAATTTCTTCATCGGACTTGCCCTTGGGGTCAAAGTCAGAGCCGCCCTTGGCGCCGCCCATAGGCAGGCTGGTCAGGGAGTTTTTGAAGGTCTGCTCAAAGCTCAGGAACTTCATAACGCTCAGGTTAACCGTGGGGTGGAACCGCAGACCGCCCTTGTAGGGGCCGATGGCGCCGTTAAACTGCACACGGTAGCCGTTGTTCACGTGGGCCTGACCCTGGTCGTCCACCCAGGGCACCCGGAACATCACCACACGCTCGGGGGTAGTCAGCCGTTCCAGCAGCGCATTCTTGCGGTACTTCTCCTCGTTGCGCTCAATCACCGGGCGCAACGATTCCAGAACCTCCTCCACAGCCTGATGGAATTCGGGCATACCGGGGTTTTCCTTGGCCACCCGGGCCTTAATTTCGTCAATGTAACTCATAGGGATTCCTCCTCTAAAATAAATATGTCTTATTGTAGCAGACATTTGTCTGTAGCGCAACAGGTTTTTCCAAAAAATATACCACAAAATGCAAGTTTTATGGTTCATAATTTCATATGCAACTTGCACAAAGACCATTTCCCACCATTTTGCCGCCAATCTGCAAGTTTTCCTTCATTCGCACCCTTGACTTTTTTATTCTACGGAAGTACAATAGGTTAAATTCCAGAAAAGGAGAGGAACATTATGTTTGAAAAGACAAAAGCCCTGTGCGACAGCTTTTTAGAGCAAGGCTTGATTGGCTTTGATTTGATGATTTGCAAGGACGGAAAGTGCGCCCTCCGGCATATGGGCGGCTATGCGGACCGGGAAAATCAAATTCCGGTAAAAGGCGATGAGCTTTACGACATTTACTCCTGCTCCAAGCTGATTACCTGCACCGCCGCCCTGCAGCTGTGGGAAAAGGGTCTGTTCCGGCTGGAGGATAAGCTGAGTGACTATATGCCGGAATTTGCGCATATGACGGTCAAGCAGGAGGACGGTTCTGTCGTTCCTGCGAAAAATCCCATTTACATCCACAATCTGTTCTCTATGACCGCCGGTATGGATTACGATTCCGCTGCCACCAAAAAGCGCTGCCTGGAGGAAAATGACGGTCGCTGCCCCACCCGGGAATTCATCCGGTTGCTGGCAGAAAAGCCGTTGGTATATGAGCCTGGCACTTCCTGGAGATACAGCCTTGCGCACGACGTCATTGCCGCTTTGGTGGAGGTGGTTTCCGGGCAGAACTTCAACGATTACGTGACAGAAAACATCTTTAAGCCTATGGGTATGACCCGTTCTACCTATCTGCCCACACCGGAGCAGGAGGCGCAGATTGTGCCTTTGTACGAATTCAAGAAGGATTTGAACGATTCTGTGCTGCGCCCCAGAAATAACATCTACCGCTTTGGTCCGGAATACTGCAGCGGCGGCGCAGGCTGCACCTCCACCGTGGAGGATTATATGAAGTTTCTGGAGGGCTTGCGTACCGGTAAGCTCCTGAAGCCGGAAACCGTGCAGCTGATGCAGACCAACCGGCTGACCCCGGAGCAAAGTAAGGGCTACTCTGTGGAAAAGCGTGGCTACGGGCTGGGTGTCCGCACCCCCTTCCCCGGCAACCCCTACACGGACTTTGGCTGGGGCGGCGCCGGCGGCGCTTATCTTGCCGTGGATGTGCCCAACGGTATGACCCTGTTTTTCTGCCAGCATATGTTCTTTACCCCCATCCCCAAGGCGCTGACCTACGGCTATGCCTTTGACGAGGTCACGGGTACCCACACGGTCATCAAGGAAGATGCCGTAAACGCTCTGTATTGATGAAAAGGTGCTGTCTCAAAATGCATATGTCGGGAATGACCTATGTGTCATTCCGAAAAAATTACAGAATAAACACTTTAGGAACAGCACATAGGCCGTTCCCTACAAATAAATATTTATTTTTGGGGGTGTCTCATACATTTTGAGACACCCCCTTAATTTATTGTTCAATGCCCACCACAACATTCTGGTGGTCAAAGAGGAAGCACGCTGTTTCCATACCGGCAATGGTTTCTGCCAGAGCAGTATCTTTCACCAGCAAAAGCTTCTGTTGTCCATCTTCCCGAATGCCCGTGAACTGGTAAAAATCATTTTTCACCGACTTCATCACACTGCCGTCTTCACGCTGGACGATGGTGTAGGTATGACCATCGGTCACCGGCACAAATTCGCCCCGCACATAGCCCTCCGGCTTTTCTGTGGGGGTCCGTTCCGTTCCAAAAAGCTCGTCCAGGATACGAAGCTGCTCATTCTGCACCGCCTCCGCAGCGCCTTTTGCGCCGGGAGAACCGCTTACCTCATAGGAGGTGGTCCACTCGAAACACTCCGGGGTTGCCAGATACTGGTTGGCGCCGTTGGTGCAGGAGGCATAGAAGGTCATTTTGTAGGGAGAGTTCTCCCGAACGTACATTGCATTGGTGTCGAAAATCTCAAAGGGCGCGGAAACCATGGCAAAATCGCCGATAGCAAAGACGTTGAGATAGGCCTTCAGCTTGCCGCCGTCTTTGGTATCCACCAGCATCATTTGCTCTTTATGCTGGATGTTTTCTATGGCAATGGGGGTGAAATTGGCTGCGGCTGCCACCGCATCTGCACCTAAGGTACGACCCAGCTGAGCATAGTCACTGCTGCTGGCGCGCATCGTTTCTTCCTCCAGCATCGTGCTTGTTGCCAGATTTCCGCCACCACCCTGAATAAACATAGACTGGCAATTCAGCTCTGCTTCCACATAATTCCGCATCACGCCGGCATAATCCGAGGTGGCTGTGGTTTTTGGAATGTTGGCCGCACACAGATGGCCCTGATAATTCATCATTACCACATCTTTGCCGCCCTCACGGGTGAATTTTACCATCTGAAGCAGATCGTCCGCAACCGTGGTATGTCCGTACCAAGTCACATCCTCGGCAAGCTTTGCCTTATTGGAAGTCAGGTACTCGCCGTCAGTGACCAGATAGTGCCGCACGGTATTGCAGCCCTCTGCCCGGGTGAAGGTAGTGGAAACCTCCGTCACCGGCTTCCGGTCCTGCATAGCCACTTTTGCTGCAGTCCTGACGTTGTAGGTCAGCTCCGTGATATAAGTGACTACCTTAACATCTGTCTCACGAATGGCCACACCATTGTGATTATGGGTGCAGTGAAAGAAGATATTCTCTTCCGGAATTCCCGTTTCGCTACGGATAGCATCGCGCATAGCATCTGCCATAAAAGCCGTCAGCATATCCAGCGCCACGATCATCACCGTGTTGTCGTTGGCGTCGGTAATGGCAATGGCGATGGCCTTCAGCGGACAATCCACCGCCTGCGACCAACGTTTCGACGGCTCCCACTGCGTACCTGCATACCCATCCAAGGGCAGTGATATATTCGGGCTGATATCCAACACAGCATATCCTACAGACAAGCCCACCTTATTTCTCCCGCTTATTTTACCACAAGCCGTAATGCCAAACAGTAGCACCAGCACTAACAGTATCGATACTACTTTTTTCATAACTCACCCCTAAATGTTCGTATATTCTCTCCACAAAAGGGCAGGACCCTCCAGATAGATTTTTTCCACCTCCGGAGCCTTGCCTGCAATCTCTATCTTCAGCAAACCGCCTTGGTTTTCTGCCTCCAGAACACCGCCGGGCAGCTGCCCTGTTGCCCACAGCACCACCGCAACGCTGGCGCTGCCGGTACCGCAAGCCAGGGTGAAATCCTCCACCCCTCGCTCATAGGTCAAAACACGGATACGGTTTTCCCCCAGATGGCTGTAAAAATTCACATTTACCCCCTTGGGGAACACCGGGCTATGTCGCAGCTGCAGAAACCGCGCCCGCAATTCTTCCTTCTGGGAAAAGTCCAGTCCTTCCCGCTTTGTCACACTATGGGGAACACCGGGCTTGCCCAGCTCCACATAAGCGGTTTCCCCCAGCCGGTGCAAATCCAGCACCTGTGGATTATTCAGCCGAACACGGTAGCGTTCACTGTCTATCCGCTGTCCGTAAACCAGACCCGCATCGGTTTGTACCGTCATTTTCTCTCCGGCAATGCCCCTGTCAAAGGCAAATTTGCACACGCACCGGGCGCCGTTACCGCACATTTCACCCCGGGTACCGTCAGAATTATAAAAGTGCAGGCGAAAATCCGCAATTTCCGAGGTATCCACAGCCAAAAGCCCGTCCGCCTTCAACCGGGCGCACAGGCTTTTGGTCAATTCCGGAAAATCCAGAGCAAGCCCCCGGGCATCCAGCACAGCAAAGGTGTTTCCTGCACCGCTCATATGCCAAATGTTCAAATCTTGCCCTCCTGAGTAACCGATGATGACATCGGCAAGTAGTAGTGGCGAGAGGTTTTGTCACAAGTTAAAGTTTGGGAAACGGAGGAATACTTCGTGTATTTCCCGTTTTCCAAGCTGAAAAGTTGGGGCAAAATATCCGCCAATAACCGACGACGATTTCGTCATCGGTTACTCTAATAGCTGGTCCATATTGTAAAGGCCGGGCTTTTGTCCCACAATAAACCGGGCGGCATCCACAGCGCCCTGGGCCAGCATCTCACGGCTGCCTGCCTCGTGGCGCAGCGTCAGGGACTGATTGGCTGTGGTAATATGCACCTCGTGAACACCTACCACATTGCCCATCCGCAAGGAGGAAATTCCAACCTCACCGGGCTGGCGCTTGCCCTCTCCTGCCCGACCGCAGTGCTCATACAGCTCAGGTCTGGCAGATTTCACCGCCTGAAACAGCATTTTTGCCGTTCCGGAGGGTGCATCCACCTTCCGGTTATGATGAATTTCCACAATTTCGATATCCGCCTCCGGGAAGCAGGCTGCCGCCTGTTTTGCAAGTTTACATAACACCGCAATTCCCAGGCTCATATTTCCGGACCAGAACACCGGAATTTCCTCGGCAGCATCATAAATCAGCTGCTTTTCCTCCCGGGTATGCCCGGTGGTGCCAATCACCGCGGCGCAGCCCAGCCCTCTGGCGCAGGCAAGCACATCGGTAACAGCGCTATGGTGAGAAAAATCAATCACCACGTCCGCCGATATCCGCCCAAGCTCCTGAAAGGTTCTGGCAATGCCGTTTTCGCCGTCAATACTCACCCGGGCAACAATTTCCTCACCCAGAAGATTATCAATCAGCTTTCCCATGGCGCCATTGGCGCCCCACAGCAGGGCCCTCATCACAGGACACCCAGCTTCTTCATCTGGGCAAAAAGGTTTGCCCTGGTTGCCGGCTCCATAGGTGTCAGGGGCATCCGCAGGTATTCCTCCCCAAAGCCCATTTCCGCCACCGCTGCCTTGGCAGGGATGGGGTTCACTTCACTGAACAGTGCGTCAATCAGCGGTAGCATCCGGCATTGCAGCTTGCCTGCCCCTGCCACGTCACCGGCAAAGAACTTGTCGGTCATCTCCACTGCCTGCTTCGGCGCCACATTGGACAGCACACTGATACAGCCCAGACCGCCCACGGACATCATCGGCACCGTCAAAGCATCCTCGCCGGAATAAATCGCCAGCTTGTCTGCGCATCTGGAGGCGATTTCCACCACCTGCGCCATATTGCCGGAGGCTTCCTTCAAGCCGCAGATATTGGGGTGCTCTGCCAGCTTTTCCACGGTACCCGGCTGGAGATTACAGCCGGTACGGCTGGGAACATTATACATAATCAGGGGCTTTGTGGCAGCGTCCGCAATCATGGAAAAATGCTTGTACAAGCCGCCCTGGGTAGCTTTATTATAGTAGGGAGTTACTGCCAGAAGGGCATCTGCGCCGGCAGCGCAGGCATCCTTGGCAAAATCCAGAACGTGCTCGGTATTGTTGGTGCCTACACCGGCAATCACAGGCACTCTGCCATTTACCCGGTCAATGGTAAAGCGGATGACATCCTTTCTCTCCTGGGGAGAAAGGGTTGCGCTTTCGCCGGTGGTGCCCACCGCAACCAGTGCGTTAATTCCGTTTTCCAGCTGAAAATCAATAAACCGGGCAAAGGTTTCATAGTCCACCCCGGTAGAAGTCATGGGGGTGACCATAGCCGTTGCCATACCCTTAAAAACAATTTCCTTCATAAAAGGTTCCTCCTTTTACTTTTTTTCAAGTATATTCTACCATACTCCTCGCAAAAAAGAAACACCTAATTTTCGGCAGTATTCCATGCCGGCTTTTATGGTTCTGTTCTTTTATTTCCTTGTTTTTTATTTTATTTTTTGCCTTGCCATATAATGGTGAATGTGCTACTATTTGAGGTGTATATTTTAGACAGGAGGTTTTTCTATGTATACAATTGACGAAATTCGCATTCAGATTCAGCCGGTCCCCCAAAAAGTAACCGCACTGGAGGGCGCAAACCTGAAGATTGTTCCTTCCGGAAAGGTTCACCTTACGGTTCCTGCCGATGTAAAGGGCCCTGCCAAGACCGCTGTAGAGGATATGAAAGCATACTGGATGTCCAAATTGGGTGAGGACTGCTTTGCAGAGGACGGCATTGCCATTACTTTGGCGCTGGCAGAAAAGCCGGAAGAAGTGAAAAGCGAAAACGAAGGCTATCGGATTACCGTGGGTACCAACGGTGTTACCATCGAGGGCTTCGGTGAAAGCGGCTTGTTCTATGGCGTGATTTCCTTCCGCCAGATGGCCGATTGGAATCAGTATGGGCTGGAGCTTCCTGCCGTGGAGGTGCTGGACTGGCCGGATTATCCCTTCCGCGGTATGAAGGAAGAGTGCCGCTACGGCTCCAACGTGATGGAAAAAGCCGATTGGTTTGCCATGATTGACGATCTTTCTTCCAAGAAGTTCAATAAGGCTTGTATTTCCCTGTATGGCTGCTGGGTGGTGCAGTATGACGGCAAGGTGGCAGAATACCTGTACACACCCATCAAGGACTATCCCCAGCTGAAAACGCCCCAGACTGTGAAGTACTACTCCCCCTCCGAGGGAAAGTGGTACAACTACGAAACCTTGCCGCCTATGTTCCGGGATGATTTCCTGGGAGAAGTGATCGTCTATGCCAAGAACCACGGTATCGATGTGGTCCCCGGCATCAACTCCTTTGGTCACAACACCCTGTTCCCGGCGCAAATTCCGGCAGTCTCCCCTGTAGACGAGGAAGGCAACCCCACCAAAACCGGCTTCTGTACATCTTCCGAAGAGACCTATAAGCTGCTGTTCTCCTTCTACGATGATATCATCGACAACTACTTGTTGCCCAACAATATTACCACCTTCAACATTATGCTCGATGAAGTGCGGGATCAATTTGGCGCCAACGCAGAAATGCCCAACAAAGAACTGTCCGCCTGGTGCAAATGCGAAAAGTGCAGCAAGAAGGACAGAGCAGATATTTTCTTTGACCACGCATTCAAAATCATCCGCCACCTGAAGGAAAAGGGTATGAAGTCCATTTTGATGGCAAACGATATGTTCGTCCGGGAAAGCTCGCAGATGGGCGACAATATCGGCAAGCGGATGCTGGCAAAGGTTGCGGAATATGATGTAGCAGATGTGCTGGTGCTGGACTGGTGGCGGTATACCGATCTGGTGAGCACCATTGGCTTCAAAATTTTGCCGGACGAACTGAATATGCGAAGTGTTTTTGCTCCCTGGAATGGCTACTACATTTGGAGCTCTTTGACCACCCCCTTGCGCAATATTAAATGGCAGGCAGACCTGATGCACAATTCCAAGACGGCAGAGGGTCTTTACGCCTATGCAATGTGGGACAAGAGCTATGACCTGATGCACGATTGCCACACTGACCTGTGCTGGAACCACGACGGTGCCGGTGAGTTGGAGGATGTGGTGCGCCGCTATGTGCTGCGGCACTTTGCCCCTATGGCGGATGAAGTGGAACATGCATATACGCTGCTGCAATGGATGAATGAGGATCGCAAAGAAGTTCGGGATCCCCAGAACCCCCTTGGCAACATCATCAGCCACCGTCTTTTGATGACTGCCCGTTTAAGCTACTATAATTTCTGTTATTATAAGCCGGATCAGCCGTATCCCCGTCACTTCCCCGCCCAGGCGCTGAAAAGCCTGTTCGCCTACGGTTCCCGGATGGATAGCGAGCGCGCCATTTATGCGATCAGTTCTATGGCAAAGGAAGCGCTGGCTATCTTTGAAAAGGCAGCCATCACGCCCGGCTGTGATCAGGAAATGGCACGGCGGATGGTCTATGAGTTCCGCAATTATGTGACCCAAACCGAGGACTGGATTGCGCTAATAAAGATCTACGACATTACACAAAAGGGTGGCGACCAGAAGAAGATTGCGCCCATCGCCAAAGCACGGAAAGAAGCACGTCTGGCACTGATGCTCTGCTGCGAGCAGACCAAGGAAGACTGGGTGTGCAAGGCTGCCACGATGCGGAACCACTCTGTGTTTATGCAGACCTTTACAGATATTGAAAATTATATCAACACCACCGACGAACCCCAGCTGGACCTGATGGATATCACGCCCATTATGAGCAAAGAAAACTTTATGGTCCGCTAATTTATTCCCAGCTGCAAGAAAGAAGGCCCCTTTTTATGAAAGCAATGCTACGAAAACATTATCACTGGATTATTGCGGCTATCATATTCCTTGAGATACTCGTATATGGAGGCATCGTCACCAGCATTGGCATTTATACAGTCCCCATTACAGAGGGTCTTTCCGTCGGTCGGGGTCCATTCACTCTGGCAGGCCTGCCTTATGGCGTGCTTTCCTTTATCAGCTCAATGTTTACCGGCGTTTTGCTTCGCAAGTTTGGCTATAAGCAGCTTACCGTCGGCTCGCTTATTCTTACCTCTGCAGGTCTGGTTGTGATGGCAGTTGCCCCGGATTTGTGGTGGTTCGGTGTTGGCAGAGGTCTCACCGGTCTTGGCTATGGCGCCTGCTTTACCGCAGGCTCCGTATGGATCATTAAGCAATGGTTTCGAAGCCGACTGGGATTGGTGCTTGGCGTCGTCTCTATGGCATCCGGTTTTGGCGGCAGTCTGATGTCCCTTGCGTTTTCCCGGATCATTGTAGCCTTTGACTGGCGCACAGCGCTGCTGGTGGAAGGCGCCTTGCCCATTGTGATTGCCTTTCTGTACCTGCTGGTCCATAATACTCCGGAGAAAATAAACCTGAAGCCCTATGGCACAGGAGAAAAAGCCATCAAAAGAATTCGCCCGGAAAGCGACTGGGAAGGTCTGTCCATAAAGCAGCAGTACCGCCATCCCCTATTTTATATTATGTGCGCTGCAACGCTATTGAGCACCATGTGCGTTTATGCAACCAACGCAGTTATGAACCCGCATTTTCAGGATAACGGCTATTCACAAACGGCTGCAGCAAGCTATGACAGTGCGCTTATGCTAATCGTTGCGTTTGTAAAATTGCTCTTAGGGTGGATCAGCGATCGCTATGGCGCAAAGCCGGTGGCACTTCTGTGTCTGGGATGTGCCGCAGCCGGCCAATGGATCCTGGCAGATGTATCAAACCCTGTGTTGTCCTACATAGGCGTTGCATTGTTTGCCGTGGGTCTTTGCTTATCCACCATTGCCATACCGCTGATTGCCCTCCCCTTGTTTGGATATCGGGGAAGCGCAGAAATCAACGGTATCATCGTGGGAATGTCTGCCCTTGCAGGTCTGATAACCGCACCCATCTGCAATTTTATATTTGACCGTGTTGGAAGCTACAGCCCCTCTTTTAAGGTTGCCTCAATATTGGAGATTTGTCTTGTAGCAGTCTATCTTTTAATGTTCTCTATGGCAGATAAAGTAAGAAAAAGAAACACATAAAAACATCGGCAATCCTTAAAAAGGATTGCCGATATTTTTTTATCAAATTTTATCAACCAGTCTGGCCTTGCATATTGCTTTGACCGCCAAAAATAATCACATCTATGTTTTTCATTTTGCATCAAGCTCCTCGATGGCCAGCATCATCCACATCAGGCGGCACATTGCGCTGACGTTGGGGCTCCAGGGTACGTAGTAGGGCTGACCGATTACGATACGCTCCATCATACAGTACTCCTCCGTTACGGTGTACTGCCGCTGGGTGCGCAGAATCTCACGAGCCTTTTCGTAATCGCCAATCTGCATCCACAGCTGGAACCAGGAAATCTCCGCAGCGGAAATGTACCACACACCGCCCTCCTTCAGCACCGGGGTACGACCGTAGAAAACGCCGTTGGAACGGTTGGAATTGATCAGCCAACGGTAGATCTTATCGCTGTACGATACATCCAGGGCGCCAATCAAAATGAACTTGGGATAATGGTACATAGGGTAATCGTCCCTGACCAATTCCTTGTCATTGCCATCCGGACGCAGCGGAATGTACAATTCATCAGAATCCTTTTGTTCATCCAGATAGGGCTGCAGATGGAGCTTGATTGCGCCTACATACGCATCCATTTCCTGCTGCACTTCGTCAGCCCGGGAATCCCCAAACAGTCTTGCCGCTTCCAGATAGGGCTTCATATTCATAACATTGTAGCAGTCTGTAATCTGCCAGTTCTGATAGACCTGCTCATAGTCGCAGGCACGCAGGGGCGGGAACAAGCCTCTTACCAGGGTGTCGCTGTTCTCTGTTTCGGCACGGGTGTTTTTAATCCACAAAAAGCCTGCATAGGCCTTATCCTTATATTTGTGATAGAAGCGCTCTCCGGCTTCGCCGCTATGTTTGCAATAGTTGCCGAAGGAGGACAAAATGGTGGAGGTAATCATCGCCCAGTAGATGCCGATGTTGACAATTTCGCCGCTTTCCTGCTGCATCACATTAAAATAGGTATCAAACAAAGGCTCAATATAGTCCGCAAAATCACCAATTCTGGGAAGTACATCGTATACCCACATGGTATCACCGGGGAAGCCAATGCAGCGCAGACCGCCCTGACGGATAAACAGATAGTCCTTACCCTCGTTATAGGTGATATGCTGCAAAATCTGGGCTACCATATGGCGAACCATTCTCAGGGTTTCCGGGTCATTTTGCCAGGATGCCGGCAGCTTGTTCAGCCGGGCGAGCTCCTTGCGCCAGAACTTCTCCGTAATCTCTTTTTCTGCGTTGTAATCTCCGGTGCTGGGTTCGCCCTTGTTGATAACAAAAATCAACGCCTTGGCCTCGCCCGCCTCCAGGGTCAGCTCCCAGTCAAGAACGCCATCTGCGGTGTTCAGCACCGGCAATTTCTCACCGGAAACCGTCATAATATGGGTACCGTCAGTGAAACGGTCACCCTCTGCGCGCCAAGTGTTGGGGGCTTGTTCCTTCCAGCGCTGCATATGCCGATGAGGCGCATAAGAATGGTACTGGTCAGGAGAGATAATCAGCAGAGGCTCTTTGGCAGTACGGAGCATAAAGCCAAATTTCCGGGTTTCCTTCGTTGCGCCTGTGTTTTTTACGTTTACCTTCAGGAAACAGTTGCATTTGCGCTGCGTATCGCAAAACGCTTCCATCTCAATGGCAAAAGAATCCAACCGATGCTTCAAGCCGTGAACGGGAACACCATCTTCGGTAGTAACGTTTTCCGCATCGTGGAAATCGAACTGCTCCCGGTCATTGCCGTGGAGCATCCAGATACCGAAGGTCTCCTCGTCATTCCAATATTCGTGACCGTTCTTCTTGTCCTCCACATCACTGCCGTCATAGACTCTGCCAAACAGCAGCTTACCGTCAATCCACAGAGAAACCAGTCGCTCAGACTTGGGCGGCTGCAGATTTCTGTGGGTGGTTCTGGGCTTTTCCCACAAGCTGGGGTCCAGGTCCTTATCGTCCAGGGGACGCAGCTTAGAATACTCGTACATAGCGGTTACTCCTTTATTTTAGTAGTGAATGTGTAACATATCAAACCGTTCCAGTTTGTCGATGGTGAAGTGTAACAATCTGCCTTCTTTTTGCCAGCGAACCTTTGCACCGCCGGTTGTGAACACTTCGGTGGGTTCTATGTCCAGCTTTAAAGAGAATGTTACATCGTAAAGCGGAACAAGCTTTTGCACATTTTGGCTGTTGAGAAGCGATACGGTATAGCAGCGTTTTTCTGCATTATGGCGCAATACGTGGGACAGATATTCCGTTTCCTCACACTGCATTGTCAAGCCGCCCACTTCCTCCAGCAAGGAAAGAATCCAGGTGTTAAAAACTTCAACATTGCAATCCATCTTGTTTTTCTCAATGGGGGCGCAGCTATATAAACAAGCGCCCTTTCCGTAGCGGTGATACACCACTGCGGGGATATTTGTTGCCTTGCCGGGCGGATTGCTGATGGCAGAGGAATATGTATGGGAATCCCGTGCATCAGAAAAGGGATAGGTCAGCGTTGCCAGCACCTGCGCAGCATCAGCGTTTTGCTTGACAGTTGGTACTGCAAAGGGCAGCATTTCCGGATATTCGGCAGTAAAGCCGGGGAACCAAGCTTCTCCCGCTTTGGTGGGCGCCAGATAAACCGGCTGCATATCCACAAAGGCATCGTATTCCACGCCCATCAACTCAGAGAGCATAAAGCGGTCTTTGGTTGTGCCGTCTGTGGACAAAGCGCTGGATGCGCCGCTGATATACAGACGGCCGCCTTGCGCCACATAGGCTGCAATTTTTTCACATTCCGATTGGCTCATCCGGTACAGGTCAGAAACCACTACGACCTTATATTCAGACAACCGGTGGATATTTTTCTCGGTTAGAATATCGTAATCAATATGCGCCCGGGCGAAGTTGAAATTGATTTGCTCCAAATTCAGGGCAATATCCCGGTAATCGCCGATACGATGGCTGGGCTGACCTTCCGCTTCCCGTTGCGTGTAAGAATCGAAATTCATATAGACAGCCACATCCCGAAGGATTTTGGCATCGTGGTCCACTGCCTTGTGGAACGGTGCCAACTCTTTTTTAATTTCACCCATAGTGTGATACAGCGCTTCGTGCAGCTTGCCGCTGGGGTCAATGGCATCAATAAACAGGAAGCTGCCACCGCAAAGCAGGGCGGTACAGGCTTGGTGTAAGAGCTCATTTTTGCTCTTTAAGCCGGTATGATAAGACAGGTGCGGTGCCCGGGAGATCATATACTCGAAGGGCATATTCTCACTGAGGTTCGGCAAAATGCGGCAAATTACCTCGGTTTTATGCCGGGATGCATAAAAATCACCGGACACATAATCCATCGTGCGGTAATAGTCATCGTGCAAGCCGTAATCCATCGCCCGGTTCCAGCCTGCGCATTGGAAGGAGACACTGATGCCGGGACGTGCTTTTTTTGCCGTTTCAGAAACCGCTTTTGCGTATTGGGTAACGCTGTCAAATTTGAAACGGATGTAATTGATAAAATTGGGGTCTGTCCAGTTGATTGTGTCCGGTATTTCCTGCCCTGTCTGGGCTTTGTACTTTTCCCGGCACCATTTGCAGGTACAGTCCGGCGCAAAAAAGCCAATCATATCCACCCAGAAGCCGTCAATGTCATAGGTGGACACCATTTCGTGAACCATAGCCAGAAAATAGTCCCGGAAGGGGCTGTTGGGACAGCAAGTGCCAAAACGGGTATGCTCGCCACGGACAAATCCGTTACTGGAGACAATCTGCCAGTCCGGATGACGCTTGGCAGCTTCGGTATTCCAGCTGTTAAGATAGCCGACCACACCAATACCGCGCCTGCGCAGCGCCTCCACAGTTTCCCCGAAAATATCTCTTTTTTCAGCAATGCTGTGGCGGTACCCCACCTCAGTAGGATACAAGCACAAGCCCAAACAGTTGGACGCATAGACATAGGCCGTTTCTACCCCGGCAAGCGCCATACATTTGGCATACTGCTCCGGGTCAAACTGTTCCAGATAGCCCTCTCCGCTGGGAATATGCATATCCACAAGGTTGCGGAACATACTGCGCTTATACCAAGACATAACCATAACCTCCCGGGTAATCACATAAGCGTTTTCTTATATTCTGTCGGTGTCATATGCACATATTTTTTGAACACCTTCGTAAAGTACGTGGAGCTTTCGAAGCTTAATTGGGCAGCCACATCTGCTACCGTCATATTTCCCCGCAGCAATCTCTTCGCTTCGTGAATCTTCATCATCGTGTAATACTTCATAATGGGAAGACCGATGCTTTTCTTGAAAATGCCGTTTAGGAAGGTTTTGCTGTAATAAGTCTGCTGGCTGATTTCTTCCAGAGTAATATTATCATAAAGGTGCGCTTTGAGCAGATTGTAAATATCATTGCTGAGGCTGTGCTCCAACTCCATACTGCTCATCATGAACACGATCTCACGATTTTTACTGACCCGGGCACGAATCAGGTGTATCAGGAGCTTCTCAAGCTCGTTGCATACCATTTGCTGTGCGCCAATGGTGGGCTTGGACAAAAGCTTCAGCTTTTTCTCAAAGGGGAAGACAAACGCGTTTTTCGCCTCCACAATAATTTGGGAAACAATGTGCTTTGCGTCCTGATTTAAGGTAATTTTTTCATCCAGAATAGATAAATACTCAGAACGTCCACAGAAGCAAATCACAAAAAGGGTTGCCGTTTGGTTGCTGGCGGTGCTGTAAGCGTGGGGCTGCAGGGGCGGAATGAGCAGAAAATCCCCTTGCTGAAGCTCGGTTATTTCCTCGTTCCTGTTGCAGAGGATTGTGCCGGAATCCACATATGCCAGCTCATAGAACTCGTGGGTTTCTTCCGGGTAGGAAAAACCTGATGATATATCCAGCATTTCAATGGTGACCAGGCTTTGCACAGTCACTTCTTTTTTGACTTGGTAGCTATGATATTCCCGCATACGGCACCTCCTTTTTTGCTTATCATAGCACAAAACAAAAAGAAAGAATAGGTAAAAAAGAACTATTATATGGTTTTATTTTTTATCATTTTCCCGTTGTTTTCTGCCTTGTTGCAACAGGAGATTATGTTATCATAAGATTGAAAGTATAAGGAGGTTTGCCATGAAAATTCTCGTTGCATCTTTTCAGTGTGAATCCAATACAAGGGCGCTTTTGCACCCGGGAAAAAGCGATTTTGAGTACTTTGCCGGAGAGGATATTTATAAGAAATTGGTGGTTAAGGATATCTTCACCGAAAACGGCTTTGCAGTCATACCTTCTATTTACGCAAACGCCCTGCCGTCGGCAACGGTGGAACAGGAGGTTTACGATTTTTACAAAACGCAAATTCTCGATACCGTTCGCGCCAATCCGGATGCGGCAGGCATTTATCTGTATGTCCACGGCAGTATGGAAGTGGAGGGAATCGGCAGTGGTGAGCTGCAGCTGGTCAAAGAAATCCGGCAGATTGTCAGCCGGGATTGCCTGATTGCCCTTACAATGGACTTGCATGCCAACATCACAGAGGAGCTGGGGCAGTATGTGGACATTGTTTGCGGCTATAAAACAGCGCCGCATACTGACCAGGAGGAAAGTCAGCGCCGGGCAGCGGGTGCGTTGGCATATTGCCTGAAAAACCGTATCAAGCCGTACACCTTTGTGCAGAAAATCCCGATGCTGGTCAAGGGGGATACTATGCTGACACAATATGAACCCCTGCGTTCCCTCGAGGCAGAAACGGTTCAGCTGGAGCAGCAGGCGGATATCTTTGGCGCCAATCTGTTTTTTGGCCATTGCTGGATTGATGCGCCCAACACCAGCGCTTCTGCCGTAGTCAGCGCCGCAAGCCCTGCTGCAGCAAAGCAGTGGGCGCAGACCCTTGCCAACAAGCTTTGGTCCACCCGAAAGGAATATCAATTCCGGATTGAGGCAGAGCAGCCGGAGGAATGTGTCCGGCGGGCTTTGGCAGGTAAGGAAAAACGCATTTTCATCACAGACAGCGGCGACAACACCACCGCCGGTGCTGAGGGAACAACCCAGGAGCTGTTAAAGCTTTTCCTGCAGGCTGACCCGGAAAAGAAAACCTGCGTAGCCGGCATCACCGCTTACGAAACAGTAAATTCCCTCTGGGAGCAACCGGACGGCGCAGCTGTCACAGTGCCCGGACTGGAACGCAAAGGTGTCATAAAGACCCACGGAGAGATTTTAGGCTGGGCAAAGGAAATCATAGGCAGATGCCTGACGGTCTCCTTTGGCAACGTGGATGCTATCTTTACCGAGAAACGAAGCGGCTTTATTGAAAAAGGAAACTTTGATAAGGCGAATGTGGACTTGCTTGACTATGAAATTGTGGTAGTCAAGTTAGGTTATCTGTTTGAAGAACTTAAACCTTATGCAGACCGGGAGCTGTTTGCCCTGACCGATGGCGCCAGCTGTGTGGAATTGTCCCGGTTAAACCTGAAAAACATTGTACGTCCAATGTATCCCCTTGAGGACTTTGCTTGGCGTGCAGAATAAAATAAGAAGGAGTATATCATTATGGCTTACTACAACGAACAGGAAACCAAAAACAGAATTCAGAAGGTCGTAAACCTGCTGAATGAAAAGGATGCAGACATTGCCGTTATCTATTTTGACGAACTAAACATTGCCAACGGCTGGTATTTGACCGGTTGGTGCGGTCAGTTTGAAAAAGGTGCGGTTCTGGTGGGCAGAGATGGCACCACCATGCTGCTGGGCGGTCCGGAAAGCGAGCCCTTTGCCAAGCAGTCCTCTGCCATCAGCGATACTCGCTGTTTTAAAGTATTTATGGTTCCGGACGAAGAATATCCCCTGGCTACCATTATCGGTTTTCCGGAGCTGTTTGCAGAGCTGAACCGGAAGTTCCCGGTAAAAAAGGTTGCCCTGGTTGGCACTACCGATATGCCCTATGCGGTACATCAGGACCTGGTTGCCGGCTTCAGCGGCTGTGAAATCATCGACCTGACCGAGGAGTATTTGCAGTTCCGCTATGTCAAGAGTGACTGGGAAGTGGAGCAGGCAAGAAAGGCAACGATGCTCTGCTACGATGCCTATAAGGCTATGGCAGAAAAGGTCAAGGCTGGCGCAAAGGAATATGAAGTAGCTGCCGCCGGTGAGGCTGTTTGCCGCGCCAACGGCGCCAACAGCTTTGCATATCAGACCATTGTTGGCAGCGGCATTCGCTCCAATGCGGTTGTTCCCACGGCTACCGATAAGGTGATGGAAAACGGCGAAATGGTTATGCTGGGTATTGCGCCCCGTATCAACGGTTATGCCGGCACCTTCGGTCACACCGTCCCTGTCAGCGGCGAGTACACACCGGAGCAGAAGAAGTGCCTGACCGATATGATTGAAGTGATGCAGGTAGTCAAGGGAATGCTGAAAATCGGCAATACCGGCAGACAAATCGACGCTGAGGGTCGAAAGCTGTATGACAAGGGCGGTTACTTAAAATATATTGTTTGCCCCTTTGCCCATACCATGGGTCTTATGGAAGCAGAAGCACCCTTCTTCGGTCCCAACAGTGATGACGTGCTGGAAAAGAATATGATTGTCAATGTGGACGTCTCCTTCTTCGGTCACCCCACCCTGAACGGTCTGCGTGTGGAAACCTGCTACGTAATCACCGAAAATGGCGCAGAGCCTCTATGTCCTGCGTTCGAAAAAGAATTGTTTGACTATGTACAAAACCACTAAGGAGGAAGAGAATATGTACGGTAAAAAGAATTGGGTGTTTTGTGACGGCGACCTGCCTCCTGCAGGCAACAATCCGGATTTTCCCGGTCACGAAGCGTTAATGATTACCAACGTTTCTGATGTGGATGCCAACATCCGTATCAAAATTTTATTTGTGGACAAGCCTCCCTACGACAAAATTACTATGGAGCTGAAGGCAGAGCGTACCAGCTGTCTGCGGCTGGATCACCCCATCGGCAACGAGGGGTACCAAATTCCCTTCGGTCAGTATGCCATTCACGTTATTTCTGACGTTCCGGTGGTGGCTTGTTTCGGCAGACTGGATGTGCGCCAGAGCAACATGGCATATTACAGCCTTGCCGGCTACGGTTTTTAATGCAACAACAAACAAAAAAGCACGGGTGCAAATGCACCCGTGCTTTTTTATATTTCTTTGTACATCGTGACAGCATCGTCCTTACGGACATTTTCCGCCACCTGCACAACCTCCACCGCCACGGTTCTTGCGCCCATAGCGATTTCGATTTTATCGCCTACCTTGACCTCGTAGCTGGCCTTGACAACACGACCATTTACACTGATACGGCCATTGTCACAGGCTTCGTTGGCAACCGTCCGACGTTTAATCAGACGGGATACCTTCAGATACTTGTCAAGTCGCATAAAAGAATTCCTTACTTAGCGACAGCGTCCTTCAGAGCCTTGCTGGCCTTGAAAGCGGGCAGACGGGTTGCGGGAATCTGGATGGTCTCCTTGGTGCGGGGGTTGCGGCCTACGCGAGCCTCGCGAGCCTTGACCTCGAAAATGCCGAAGCCGGAAATCTGAACCTTATCGCCAGCGACCATGCTTGCGGTAACGGTTTCCAGGGTAGCGTTGATGACGCGCTCTGCGTCCTTCTTGGTCATGCCGGTCTTCTCTGCAACAGCGGCGATCAGTTCTGTCTTGTTCATAAAAATAATTCCTCGTTTCTTAATTATTTACATATGGGATTTTATAGTAACACACTTATTTTCAAATTGCAAGCGTTTTTGTATTTTTTGTTAAATTTTTCAAGGGTTTTTTTTCGTTTTTTCAGGCAAAACGCAGAAAACCCTTACAATTTTAACAGTTTTGCAAGCTTGTCGCCCTTGGGAAGCAGCTGGCAATCCTCCCGGGTAATCACCTTAAACAGCACCACTGCGACGCAATAAACTGCCGCGCCTGCCCCAATGGGCAACCCGCAAAGCAGCACCCGGCTGCCCTCTGCCCCGAGCAGCGCAAGGACCCCCCGGTGCACGCTATAAACCGCCAGTCCCATAATGCCCGCAGGCAAAACCGGGCGCAAAAAATTCCTGAGAAGGGCAGGCTTTTGGGGCACCACCCGGGAAATCGCCACCAGGTTCATTGCGGCGATGGCAGTATAGCCCAGCACCGAGCCCAAGGGAGCGCCTATAATCCCCAGCTGAGGATTTCCGGTGAGCAAGTACACCACACCCAGCTTCACCACACCGGCAGCCAGCATATTCACAACCGGAATGTAGGCATAGCCGTGGGCCTGCATCAGGGCATTGGTATACTGGATAATCGCATACAAGAAAACGCATACGGATAAAATTCGCATCAAATTGGTGGCAAGCACCAGCTTTTCGCCGGTGTAGCCCCCAAGCAGGGACATAATGGGCTCTGCCAGCAGTCCCAAACCCACAGCACAGGGCAAACTGATAAGTCCTGCAATCCGGGCGGCAGACTCCTCTGTTTCCCGGACACCGTCATTCTTTTGTAAGGTCAGCTGGTTGGTGATGGCAGGAATGACGCTGATGGCGATAGGCACAATGAAGGAACAGGGCATATTGTAAATGGTCATAGTCATAGAGTAAATGCCCTTCATGGTGTCTGCCGTGTCCTGCGAAAAGCCGCAGGCCGTCAGCAGCTGCCCCATATAAAGCTTCTGCTCCAACACCGTTAAAAGCTGCAAACCCGCAGAGCCCACCGTAATGGGCACCGCTATGGCAAGCAGGCTTTTTGCCGTTGCCCCAAAGGAACGGGGCGTATCCTGCCCCAAGGGCAGCTCCCGGTAAGCCGGGCGGAATTTGCTATACAAAAATACCGCACTGAGCAAGCAGCTGCAGGTCACGCCTAAAATAGCGCCGGCCGCTGCCACTGGGACGCTTTGGTACCGTCCCATAAGAAACCACGCAAGACCCAGTCCTATCAAAAGCTTGATGCCGGCTTCCAGCATCTGACTGGAGGAGGTGGGTCGCATATTGCCGTGACCCTGAAAAAAGCCCCGGAAGGTAGAGACCAAGCCCATAAACAACGCACAGGGTCCCAGCGCTGCAATGGCATATGCCGCATTGGGCTGCTCCAGATTTTCTGCCAGCCAGGTACTGCACAGCACCATAAACAAGCTGCTGACAAGACCCAGACCCAGGAAAATAGCTCTGGCGGTTTTATATACCCGGCGTACCTGATTGTAGTTGCCCAGAGCGTTTGCCTGACTGATCATCCGGCTCATTGCCACGGGCAAGCCAGCTGTGGAAACCAAAAGCAGCACGGAGTATACATCATAGGCGGTCATAAAATAGCCGTAGCCCTGGTCGCCGATGATGCCCTTTAGGGGGATTTTATAAAAAGCGCCGATGAGCTTCACCACGGCAGTTGCCATTGCCAGCAGGGCTGCGCCGTGGAGAAAGGTTTGCTTTTTGGTGTTATCGGACATAGCTTACTCCTTATTTTCCATCAAACGGGGAATGGCATACTCCATCATTTCCTGCACCACACTGCCCAAATCCAAGGTGGGGAAGCTGCCGTTTTGGTACAGAATTTTGCCGTCAACCATGGTCATTGCCACGTCGCCACCCTTGGCGGAAAACACCAACGCATTCATTACGTCGTGGCAAGGCATCAGGTGTGGCGCAGAAAAGTCCACCAGAATAATATCCGCAGCCATTCCTTCTTTCAGCATACCGGTCTGCTCCCCCCGCCCTTGCGCCCGGGCGCCGCAGGTGGTCGCCATCATCAAAATGGCAGAGGCAGGCATTGCGTTGGCATCGCCGCCGGAAAGCCGGGCCTGCATTGCCGCCCAGCGCATCACTTCAAACATATCCAGATTGCCGCACTCGTTGGCGCCGCCGGTGCCCAGCGCCACATTCATTCCTGCCTTTACGGTCTCCAGAATGGGGGTGGCAGGCATCCCCGCCTTGGCATTTGCCACCGGGGTGGACACGGCAGAAACCTTGTGCTCCCCCAAGCGCTTTCGCTCATGCTCCTCCAGCGCTACACAGCCGGTTGCGGTGGTGCCGGGGACAAAGAGGTGATGGGCATCCAAAAGCTCCGCTACCCCTAAGCCTGTTCTGTCCAGACAGTCTTCCTGCTCCTGCGCCGTTTCCGCCAGATGCAGCTGCAAGCCGATGTCTTTCTCCCTTGCCCAGGCAGACAAACCCTCCCAGAGCTGATAATTGCTGGTGTATTCCGCATACAAGCCCGCATCAATCCGGATGCGTCCGTCATCAAAGCCGTTCCACTTTTCGTAAAGGCGGCACTGCTCCTGACACTGGGCATCCTTTTCAAAATCAAACTCCTCGTTCTGGTCCTCAAACCGGTAGGCAGACAGTGCCAGATTGGCCTTGATGCCGCTTTGGGCTACCGCCTGGGCCGTGGCTTCCGTATAGTAATACAGGTCAGACACAGAGGTGGTGCCAAAGCGCAGACACTCGGCAATGCCCAACAGCGCACTGGCTCTGGCACTGCGCTCGTCCAGCTTATCCTGCAATTTCAGCTGCTGCTCCAGCGCCTCTGCCCGGGAGGCGTCATCGGTGATATTCCGCAGCGCCGTGGTTGCCAGATGGGTATGGCAGTTGACAAAGCCGGGCATTGCCACCATGCCGGTGCCCTCAATGATGGTTTTGGGCTGCTCCTCCGGAGGCGTTTTGCCAATATAGGCTATTTTGCCGTCCTGCACACCTAAGTATGCGCCAAACAGCACCTCCATCTTTTCATTCATTGTCACCAAAGTGACATTGGCTATCAAGGTATCCAAATTTATCATTCCTTTCCCAGCAAACGGAACATTTCTTCCTTTTGCCTCAGAACGCTGTCAATCTGTTCAATATACTGCTCCGGGAATTTGGGGTTGTGAAACCGTTCCAAGGTTCCGTCCGGAAGGTTCACCTTGGTCATACCGCCACCGCCCAAAGAGAGGATGGTGTGCAGCTCTTCCATCATATAGATGTTGTACAGGCAGTCCCTGCCATCCCGGCTCCAGCCCACATTTTCAAAGCTGCCGGACATATATTTCTGCCGGTAGAGATAATAGGGCTTATAGCCTAAGCTTCGCAAGGTTCGGTTGGTATAGTCCACCATCTGGGTCACCGCCTCTGCCGTGGGCAAAGCTACCTTTTTCTCAAACAAGTCTGCGCCCTTTTTTAGCGCCAGAGTGTGCACCGTAATATTGGAAGGCTCTAATGCTGCCACCGTATCCAAAGAGTGGCAAAAGCCCACAACCGTATCCCCGGGCAGCCCGGCAATCAGGTCCATATTGATATTCTCAAAACCTGCCGCCACCGCCTGTCGGTAGCTACGCAGCACATCTTCCGCCTTGTGGGGTCTGCCGCTGGCACGGAGCACGCTGTCCACCATAGACTGGGGGTTGATGCTCATACGGTCAGCGCCAAGGTCAAAAATTGTCCGGAGCTTTTCTTCGTCCAGCGTGTCCGGACGACCGCCCTCTACGGTAAACTCCAGACACCGGGACAGGTCAAAGGTTTCCTGTATCCGCCCCAAAAGGGTTGCCATTTGGGCAGAGGACAGGGTTGTGGGGGTGCCGCCGCCTATGTACAGGCTGCGAATATGCTTTCCCGCCTTTTTCAGCAGCCGTCCTGTAAGCTCCAGCTCCCGGTAAAGCGCCTGCAAATAAGGCTCCAGCAGCTCCGTACGCTTGCCTACGCTGCGACTGACAAAGCTGCAGTAGGCGCAGCGGGTAGGGCAAAAGGGAATGCCCACGTACAAAGAAATGTCATCCTTCTGCAGCAAGCTTTGCGCCTGTACCGTTGCCCGGGAGCAATCCACTGCCAAATCCCGGCGGGGCTGGGTTACAAAATATACGTCTTTTAGAAGCTTATGCGCCGACTGCTCCGAATTGCCCTGAAGCAAGTGCTTCGTTGTAATTTTTGTGGGACGTACCCCCGCCAAAGCGCCCCAGGCAGGAACATTTTCCAAATGGGGCAGCGCAGCCCGGTACAATCCCTGCTGCAGCATACGGCGGCGCAGCCGTACATCCTCAGCCTTTGCCTGCAGCCGCCGGACGGACCGGCTGGTTTTTTCGCCCACAGTCACTGTGGTTACCCCGGTCAGCCAGCTTTTGCCACGGTAAAGCTTAGAGACAATCTGCGCCGGGGAATCCACCCCAAACAAAGACATTGCCAGCTGCTCCACCGCATAACGGTCCTCGTGACCTTGTAAAATAACCTGCATAGTTCTTACAAATACGGATTGCTCCGCTTTTCCTCATCCAACGTGCTGTCTTCTCCGTGACCGGGAAAAATCCGGTAATTTTCCGGAATTTGGGTCAATCTTTTCAGGGATTGCGCCATCTTTTCCTGGGAACTGCCGGGGAGATCCGTTCTGCCAATGGTCCCGGCAAACAGGGTGTCGCCCGTAAAGAGGGCATCCTCACACTGCAGGCACACACAGCCGGGAGTATGTCCCGGGGTGTGCAGCACCGCAAAGCGCAGCCCCGCCAAGGACAGCTTGTCCCCCTCCTGATAGTTGTGGGTGCAATACAGCTCGCCGCCGGTCATTCTGGGCGGCAAAGCCAAATCTTCCTGACACAAATATACCGGGCAGGCGTACTCCGCCACCAAATCCCGTACCGCGCCCACGTGGTCAAAATGCCCGTGGGTCAGCAAAATGGCATCCGGGGTCTTCTCCAGCTTTTCCAGCGCCTCCTGCACCCGGTAAGCCTGGTCGCCGGGGTCAATCACCACACAGCTGCTGCCGCTGCCCCATACCAGATAGCAGTTGGTCTGGAGCATACCTAATTGTAAAACTTCAATTTCCATACTTATCTCCTGGGTGTTTCCATCAGCTGCTTGGTGTCCAGAATCAGGGTCACCGGTCCGTCATTGACGGAGGAAACCTGCATATCCGCACCAAACTCACCGTGCTGGGGCGGGAAGCCCAAATCGGCACAGTCCTTCAAAAACTGCTCATAAAGCTTATTTCCCAGCTCCGGATTGGCAGCGTCGGTGAAGCTGGGTCGGCGACCCTTCCGACAGTTGCCGAACAGGGTGAATTGACTGACCACCAGCACTTCACCACCCACATCCGCAAGACCCAGATTCATTTTCTCGTTTTCATCCTCAAAAATCCGCAAGCCCAGCGCTTTTTCTGCTAAGTACCGACAGGTTTTCTCATCATCCTCCGGTCCCACTCCCAGCAAAATCAAAAAGCCCTGACCGATTTTTCCCACAAGCTCTCCGCCGATTTCCACCGACGCAGACTTTACTCTCGTCAAAACCGCCCGCATAACCGTTCTCCCTTTCTGTCGAAAATGCATAATTCATAATGCACTTTGCATTTAATTTTTACCTCGTCTGGAGCCAAGCACATCCCGGACATTTAAAAGTTTGTTCCGGATATCCTCCAGCTCCGCCACATTCTTGACTTCAAAGCGCACCGTGAACACACTGTGTCCCCCGGGCATATCCTTACCGGACAGCTCCTTTACCCGCACCCGGGCGGTGGTCATCACCATAGCCACGTCCAGCAACAAGCCGTCTCTTGTCAGGCAGTCCAGCTCCAGTGTGGTTTCAAAGGGCTGCTCCTCCACATTGTCCCAACGGACCCGGACCCAGCGGGCTGCCTGCTCCGGGTCGTGCATACCAATGGTGTTGGGGCAGTCCATCCGGTGAATGGACACGCCAAAGCCCTTGGTGATAAAGCCCACAATGGCATCTCCGGGCACCGGGGTGCAACACTTGCTGAACTTAATCATACAGGAGTCGATATCCTCCACAATCACACCGTTGACTGCGTGGCGATTGCGCTTTGCCGCCTCATTTTCCGGCATCGTGCGCAGCGGGTTCACGTTTTGGTTCTGCTGATAGGCTTTGGCTGCCTTGTTGATGTCGTCACGGATACGACCCACGGCTTTTACCGCAGTTAAGCCGCCGTAGCCGATGGCTGCATACATATCGTCCCAGCTGTCAAAGGCCAGCTTTTTAAGCAGGCTCTTTTGCAGCTCCTCGTCCATTTTTTCCGGCAGCGGCAGCAGCAGCCGCTTCATTTCTCCTTCAAAGCTGGACCGTCCGTGGACAATATTTTCTTCCCGCTTTTCCTTTTTAAACCACTGCTTGATTTTGGTTCTGGCCTGGTTGGACTGACAGATGTTCAGCCAGTCACGGCTGGGACCCTTGGCGGTTTTGGAGGTAATTACCTCCACAATGTCGCCGTTTTTCAAAGCAGCGTCAATGTTGACGATTCTGTTGTTGACCTTTGCGCCGGTCATAGAGTTGCCGACACCGGAGTGAATGGCATAGGCAAAGTCAATAGGGGTGGAACCGGCAGGCAGGGACACAATTTTACCCTTGGGGGTGAACACAAACACCTCGTCATCGAACATATCGATTTTCAGAGAGTTCACATAGTCCTCTGCGTCGGTGTCCTGCTGGCTTTCCAGAAGGCGGCGCACCCACTCAAAATCCTTCTCCGTACCGGCGCCGCTACCCTGCTTGTATTTCCAGTGGGCTGCGATACCGTACTCAGCTGTCTGATGCATTTCCCAGGTGCGGATTTGCACCTCAAAGGGAATGCCCTGGGAGCCAATCACCGTGGTGTGCAAGCTCTGGTACATATTGGGCTTGGGGGTGGAGATATAATCCTTGAACCGTCCGGGCACCAGATTAAACAGGTCGTGAACGTGTCCCAGCACATTATAGCAATCGGGAATGCTGTCCACCACCACCCGGAAGGCATAAATATCATAAAGCTCCTCCAGGCTCTTCCCCTGCTGCTTCATTTTCCGGTAAATGGAATACACATGCTTGATACGTCCGTAGGTTTTGCCGTGGATGCCCATATCCGTCAGCCGGTTTGTGATTCGTTCCTGAATCGCCCGCATAAAGGCCTCGTCCTGCTCCTTATGCGCCTTTAAGTAGGCCATAATATCCTCATAGCCGGCAGGGTCTAAGTACCGCAGGGAAATATCCTCCAGCTCCCATTTCATCTTCTGCATACCGAGCCGGTGCGCCAGAGGCGCATAGATATCCATCGTCTCCCGGCACTTCTTCACTTGCTTTTCCGGGGTCTGATACTGCATGGTGCGCATATTGTGGAGCCGGTCCGCAATTTTAATCAGCACCACCCGGATGTCCTTGGACATTGCCATAAACATCTTTCGCAGATTTTCCATCTGCTGCTCCTCGGAGGAGGAGAAATTTGCCCGGGTCAGCTTGGTGACGCCCTCCACCAGCTCCGCAGTTACCGTGCCGAATTGCTTGGCAATCTCGTCAAAGGAGGCATCGGTGTCCTCAATGCAGTCGTGGAGTATTGCTCCCAGCACCGCATCCACATCCAGCCCCATCTCCGCCACAATCTGGGCGCAGGCTAAAGGGTGGATAATGTAGGGGGAGCCGTCCTTGCGCTTTTGCTCCTTATGCTTGTCCTGGGCATAGGCAATTGCCTGCTCCACAATGGACAAATCCTTGCCGGGCATATGCTTTTGCAAAGCGCTTTGCAATTGCTCGTAATGTTCTTCAAAACTTTCCATACTTAACTCTCTTTCACAGCCAACAGCCGCCGCATCGTGCGGCTTTGGTTCAGGTCTGCCTTCTGCTGTGTGGGTACCAGCTGTACGATAATATGCTTATGTAGCCGCCGGGTCTGTAAAAGACCCACATCGGAAAAAATATCCACACAGGTTAACAACTGCTCCAGGCTTAAGGGTTGGTTTGCCCAACGCACAATTTTCCGGCACAGGCAGGCAGGGTTTTCCTGCAGCTGACCACCGGGCATCTGCGCAAAATACCGCCAGACAATGGCAAGGGTTTCCCGGGTGGGCAGCAGCATACCGGCAGATTCCGGGGTCAGCCCTCCAAAGCGAAGCGCCCGGTAGCTGGCCATTTCCATAGAACACCCTGCCTTGCAATGGGGTCGGATATCCAGCACATTCATCTGCACGGAACACTCTCCCCGATACTCGTTGATTTGGGGCACAAAGGCCACATCCACCACGTCTCCCACCTCCACTGCCGAGGTTTCCAGATCGGTGCAAAACCAAATCGCCTGGAATGTATGGTGCCCTGCATTCAGGCGGAAACGAATATGCCGTCCTCCGCCTACCGGGCAGATTCTATCCACCGTCAGCGCCTGCATACTCAGCACCGGCTTGGGGCAGCCGCTGCCGCAGGGCTCCAGCCGGGACAGCGTCTCCACATTGGGAAGGGTCAGCAGCTCCGGGGGGATATTGCAGTCCACGTCCAACGTGGTGCGGGGGGTATCATCCCGGTAAAACTCTCTTGCCAGCGCACCGATTTTCTCCCGGAACACCGGGATGTTCTTCCGGGAAATGGTAAAGCCTGCCGCCAGCTCATGACCGCCGTAGCTCTCCAAAAGCCCGGACAGGGTTGTTAGAGAAGAAAACAGATTGAAGCCGCCATAGCTTCTGGAGCTGGCCTTGCCGTGGTCTCCATCCAGACAGATCAGGAAGGTGGGGCAGCAGTACTCCTCCGCAATCCGGCTTGCCACAATGCCCACCACGCCCTGATGCCAGGTTTCGTCCGCCAGCACAATGGCATCCGGCATTTCTCCCTGGGGGAGCATCTGGACAACCTGTTGATAAATCTCCGCCTCTACACCCTGACGCTGCTTATTCAGGTCGCAAAGCGCCTTGGCAAGCGCCTGTCCCTTCTGGAAATCGTCCGTCAAAAACAGCTCTACCGCCAGGTCAATCTGTCCCATACGTCCGGCTGCGTTAATGCGGGGCGCAAGGGTATAGCCCACCGTGGAGGCAGTCAGAGCTTCCCGTTCACAGCCCGCCTCCTCCATCAGCGCAAGCAATCCCGGTCTCTGGGAGTGGCGCAGGGCCTCCAGACCCCGGGAAACAAACACCCGGTTCTCTCCCTGCAGCAGCATCACATCTGCCACAGTTCCCAGACACACCATATCTGCATATGCCTCCAGAACCGCCTCCTGGCTGCCACACAGGGCGCTCGCCAGCTTAAAGGCCACACCCACACCGGAAAGTTCCGTATGAGGGTAGGTGCAGTCCGGTCTGTGGGGGTCCACCACCGCAACCGCTTCCGGCAGCTCCTCTTTACATTCGTGGTGGTCGGTAATCACCAAATCCATACCCAGCTGCTTACAAAGCAAAGCCTCGCTGACCGCAGTAATCCCGCAATCCACCGTCACAATCAGCTGGACGCCCTCCCGGCGAAGGTAACGCAATGCAATGGGATTCAGACCGTAGCCCTCCTCCAGTCTGCCGGGGATATAGGGCACACAGTTGCCACCCCGGGAACGAATAAAATCCGCCAGCAGGCAGGTGGCAGTAATCCCATCCACATCATAATCGCCAAATACGGCGATTTTCTCCCCCCGGGCCAGCGCCAGACGCACACGGTTCGCCGCTTTTTCCAGATCCCGCATTTGAAACGGGTCCACAAGAGGGGCATTGCAATCCAGGTAATCGTCCGCCTGCTTTGCATTTTCTATTCCCCGGGCAGCCAAAATCATCGCCGTCAGCGGTCCATAACCACCGGCTGTCAGATGATTGACTGCTGTCATTTTCGGTTCCGCAACATTCCACATTCCGTATTTCAAGGTATAACACTTCCAATTATATCATTTTCCTTATATTATAGCAAAAACCACCGGATTGTACAATAGGAAGTTGCAAATTTCTCCATAAATTAGCCCCGGAACAGGTTTGCCGTCGCAGAAGCCAATATCGGCGCGAGCAGCATTCCCGGAATGCCCCAGAAACGGTACCCCAAATACAGCGCCATCAACGTCAGCAAAGGGTCCAGACCCAGCTGCTTTCCCACCAGCCGTGGCTCCAGAACCGTCCGGGTTAAAAAAGACGCACCGTAAACGCACAAAAGACCAATTCCCTGGAGGGTTTGCTTTTGCAAAAAACAGACCAGCGCCCAGGGCAGCAATACGGTTCCGGTTCCCAAAATCGGAACCGCATCCACCAGCGCCACCAGCGCCGCCCACATCGGCGCATGGGGTATCCGTAACACCCAAAAGCCCACCAACAGAATAATTGCTGTGATAGCGGTCAGCTTCAGCTGCGCCTTCAGCCAGCCGCCCAGTCCCTTTTTTATCCGGGAAAACACCGCATTTTCGCCCAGCTGGGGCAATCTGCTTTTCAGCGCTTCCTTGAGCTGGGGCAACCGGGCAGAAATCAAAAAGGCAGACAGCACACCGGTTCCCACCCCAACAGCCCCATCTCCCACCCGGGTCAGGGTAGACCCCACAAAGCCGGGAATGCGCTGGGTCAGCTGCTGTACCAGAACCGTTCCGTTATCAAAAAATGCCAGCACCGTTTTTTGGAGCATGGGACGCACCTCCTCCGGCGCCCGGTCCGACAGCTGAATGAAAAAATCCTGCGCCAGCTGGGTTGCCTGGGTGGCGGCATTTTGCAAATCCGGCATAAGACCCGTCAGCTTTTTTAGCTGCCTGAAGGCAACCATCCCGGCAAAATACACCAAAACCGCCACCGCAACCAGCGTAACCGTCACGCCGAAGCCGGCAGAAACACCCCGGGGCAGCCTGCCTGCCATCCGCCCTACCAAGGGCTCCGCCGCCAATGCCAGCGCCGCCCCTAACAAAAAGGGCAGCGCCACCGGAAGCAGGTATTTCAGCCCCAGCCACACACAGACTGCCCCCACCGCAACCGGCAAAATTTTTCTTACAAAAGCCAAATTTTTTCATTCTCCTCTCCAGAGGGCTTGATTTTTAGAAAATTTATGATACAATTGTCCGTAACCGACAGACATCTGTCCTATTACACAGGAGATTATGCATTATGAAAGTTCCGAAGTATTATATTGTGGAAGCCTCTGCGCTTCCCGAAGTATTCTTAAAGGTTGCCGAAGCCAAGCGTCTGCTGCAGACCGGTGAGGCTACCACCGTCAACGACGCAACCCGGCTTACCGGCATCAGCCGAAGCGCTTTTTATAAGTACCGTGATGCGGTGCTTCCATTCCAGAATATGATGCACGGACGGATAATAACCTTCCAGTTCCTGCTGCACGACAGGAAAGGCCTGCTTTCCTCGCTGCTGAGTATTTTTGCAGAGCACAAGGCGAACATCCAGACCATCAACTCCATTGTCCCCACCAACGGAAGCGCCGTGGTAACCATTTCTGCCGAAACCATTGACTTGACCGTGCCACTGGAGGAGCTTTTGTCCGATGTCCGCCAGCTTTCCGGCGTTATCAAGGCCGAGGTTCTTGCAGGCTAAGAAACAGTATTCCCCAATATAGACAAATTAAAACCGGGTGCATCGCACCCGGTTTTCCAGAGTGTCAAAGAACCCCCAAACCGTCAAAACACAACGATATTGAAAAAGCAATCTGCCGATATTAAGCTGTCATTGCGAAACCAGTCCGCAGATTGGTTGTGGCAATCCGTTTGCTAAAACACCTTGCTATCGCAAGGTGTTTTGACTTACTACGCAACTCGAACCTTACCGTACCGATGTACGCCTACAGGTTCGAGTTGCTTGTCTTTGGCGCTTCTTTGACCTCTGTCCGTC
>JAFXAQ010000017.1 GCA_017516925.1 Oscillospiraceae bacterium
CGATTGCTTTCGCAATCGTCTTTTTTTGGTGGGGGATGGTGGATTCGAACCACCGAAGGCATAGCCAGCAGATTTACAGTCTGTCCCCTTTGGCCACTCGGGAAATCCCCCATATTCAACTTTGCCTGTATGGAGCCGGTAGACGGACTCGAACCCCCGACCTGCTGATTACAAATCAGCTGCTCTACCAACTGAGCTATACCGGCGGCTCAAACAGAACACGCTTATTATAGCGGTACAAAGTTGAAATGTCAAGTGTTTTTTTGCCTATTCTTGGAGAAAAATCAAGATACTTTTTTTGCCTGAATTTCTACGGTTACACTACCCGGATTTTCGGCGCAAAACAGCTTATAAACACCGTTTCTGTTGGCGCCGTTTTGTTTCAAATCTACAATTCTTCCGTTTGCAGAGTAGGTGAAAACATAGCCTTCATAGCTAACAGAAATGGAATTTTCAGAAACAGCAATGTCTGTGTAATTCTTTCCGTCAAAGTAGAAGATGGGGAGCATAATTGCTGCTGTGCCTGCAGAGCTCGCTGTGAGCACAATCACATCTTCCAGAAGCTGACAGGTAAACTTGACGGAGATACTTTCAGGGATGCTGCAGTCATACGCAACCATTGCGGTATGGTCATTGCAGGAACTGTCCACAAGTGTGTATTTTGTGCTTGCATCCGTTGCAAACAAATAGTCACTGCCTTGCTTGACACCTGCGGTGATAGAAAAGTCAATTTTTTCATAATCGCCGGTTTCATATTCTGCACCCTTTGCACCGGGTACAGAAAGACACAACGCAGATGGAGCGCCGGCACAATGTATTCTGCCGATACCGCTACAGTCGTACTCCGGGTCAGCTTCCGGGTCAATTTCCACATAGTAGTTTTTATTTTTCAAAAATGCTTTGTGGAAGTCCTGTGAAAGGAAGAGAACTTCTGGCTTCTGCGGTATTTCAACCGATGGAATGCTTTCATTACAGAACAGATATCCTACATACAGGAAGGAAGCACAGGTAATCATATACTTGTCAAAATAAGCATAGACTTCGCAACCGAAATGACTGTCCGGGGGAAAATGATTTTTAATATGTGTGATGGGTGTCTGGCTTAACCATTTTTCCATATCTGCAAGACTCTTTTGTGCGGCAGCCTTGAATTGTCCGGCCAGGGCAAAATTACCCTCTCGGAAATAGCGATTTGCCTCAAATTCATAAATTAAAGCAAGCCAAGCTTCATTGTGCAAAAACTGATGGCTTCTTCCGCCGTAGGGAAGCTCACCGGTAACGGATTGCATTTGCAAGGTCAAAAGACCGGCTTTCTTCAATGCTTCGTCAATTTGCCTTGCATATTTGCCGTTATAACCAAAGTGCAACAGGAAGTGAAATAGTCCCCGTCCCACCAAGTCGTACATCATGGGATTGCCCGGGTCACGGTACATTCCGTTTTCGTCCAGCCAGGTTAGCTGAACGCCGATTTGCATATCCACAAAATCATTCGTATCAGCAACACCAATATAGCCTCGCATAAATTCGCTGACAGCAGTAAACAGACCCCAGTTATACTCCATTTGGTCTGGGGTTCGGGAGAAACGGTGATAGCAAACCTCCAGGTCAATTTGGCTGAGTTGATTGCGCCAGAAGTCGGTTTTTTTCTTCGGGAACAGACCGCAAGCTTCAATTTCCATCAGGCAGGTGATAATCTCCCGCACGGAAAACTCGTTACAGGCTCTTTTTTTCAAAAAATAGTAACAGCAGGTGTCCATCATTTTTTCAAAAAGGTCCTTTAGGTGCAAAACCTTTCCGTGACACATCAAAACACCGATGTTTGCCGTCAGGCGAGGGAAACCGTGTTCTTTCAGGCCGTTGGTGCGAACCTGATCGTAATACCGCAGAATGTGCTCCTCGGAGTACGCAGAAAGCGTCTTCTCCATAAGTGCAAGATACTTCTGTTTCATAATAAATCTCCTGTTAAGCCATGGTTTCCATCATTTTAAGGGTAACTTCATACTGCAGGGGCTCACCTGCCAAATATCGCAGTGCTTCCTGGCCAACGAACTGTGCCATACGGCGGCATTCCTGCCCCCAGCTGCCGGCGATGTGGGGGGTGATAAACACATTATCCACCTGGTACAGCGGGCACTTTTCGGGTGCGTTCTCCGACTGTGTCACATCCACAACAGCACTGCGGTTGGGCTCCTCCGCCAATGCCCGGAGCAAATCCTCTTCCACCACTTGTGCGCCCCGGCCGGTGTTGATAAAGGTGGCGTTGGGCTTCATCTTGGAAAACAGTTCATAATTGAACATACCCACAGTTGCGGGAATATTTGCAATATGGTTGGAGATGGTCTGACAGTTTTGGAAGATGTATTCAATACTTGCCTTGGTAACACCCAGCCGTTGGGCTTTTTCATCCGTCAGATGGGGGCTGTAGGCATATACGTTTACCTTGTAATTTTTGAGCATTTCACACACCAGTGCGCCGATAGCGCCGGTACCGATAATACCTACGTTGGTATCGTAGGTGCCGGGGAAGGATTTGGCGTAAACATATGCCTCGTGACGGTTTTCCGGCTTATAGCATTTCCGGGCAGCGGTATAGAAGCCCTTATTTGCCAGTATGATTTGAGACACCACAAATTCTGCCACAGGGACTGCGTTTGCCAGCCACGCGCTGATAACCTTAATGCCTTTGTTCAGGAAGGGAAACGCAAATTTGCGAACACTGCCTGCACCGTAGAAAACAATCTTCAGCTTGGGGAAGTAAAGATCGATTTCTTCCTCAGTAAACACCGGCATACCCCAAGTGGAAAACAGACATTCCACATCCATTCCGGGGGTTAAATCCTCTTTGGCATAGAGCTTGTCCTCAATTTCAAAATTGTCCAGAATGACCTGTCTTTCGTTGGCGCTGTACACCTCAGAAAAGTCTTCCTGATCCTGACCGATAAATAATCCTTTCATCACAATACCTCCTGCATAAGCTTTTGAAATACAGCCGCTTCTTCCGGCAAATGCTTTTCATGGTCTTCCGGAACAAATTCCAGAAGATAGTGAATGTGGGGCTTTTCCTTGGCAATTTCCAGGAACTGCCGCCAAACCTCCTGACCACCAGCCAAGGGAAGTTGATCCCTTGCCTCATTCCAGTAAAATACGTGAATAACATCCACATAGGGTAAAACGGTCTTTAGCGCTGTCAGGTTTTCTTCCTGGGATTTGTTGTAATTCGGCTGCCAGTAAAGACGGCAGTTGGGGAGGTCCACCTCCTGCATGAGGCGCAGGGCGCTTTGGTAATTATCCGTCAGGGTATTGGGGTGGTACTCAAAGCAGATTGTTATGCCATACTCTGAAGCCTTGTTGCATACCGCAACCGTCTCTGCCACCAAGCGTTTGCGCTCGTCCTCTGTGACCTTTTCGCTGCCCCGGGTGCCTGCCCAAATTCTGATAATGCTTGTGCCCAAAGCCTTGGCTGTTTCCAGATACGGTACAATGTCCATATCCTTTCCCAGTTTATAATAGGAGCCATAGGAAACCATATTTAACCCGGCATCTTTTGTCTGCTGGGCAATTTTTTTAGCATTTTCCAAATCTGTTTCCGGCAGGTGACTGTCGCTGCCCCATTCAATCGTGCCAATCCCGGCATTTACACTGTGGGAAATTACCTGCTCCGGCGTTAAATGACGGAAGGAAATGGAAACCAAACCTACTTTCATACTTTATTCTCCTTATTGTATATTTTTTCAAACCAGGTCTCGCTTTCGGGGATGGGACGTACGCTTTCCCAACCGGCAACGGCATTTTGCGTATACAAAACATCAGTCTTCTTTTCCGGATTTTCTCCCATTGCACCGTCGCACCAGGCTCCACCCCGGTGGCCGATATCCCGGCACCATAGCGCCATTGCTGACAAAACGCTCTGTGCGGAAATCAGCAAATCCCGAAGCTTAAAATACTCGAATGCAGAGGTACTTTGACAAATACCAAACATTTCCTCAAATTTTTCCAAATAGCAATTGACAGTGCTTTGGAGCTTGCTGATGCCTTTCGGGTTTCGCAGAAAGCCTGCGTGAAGGCTGAAGTCCTTTTGAATTTCCTGCATAACCGAAAGTGCCTTGTACCGTCCGTCAGTGAAGCGGATTTTGTTAATGTAGCGCTGGGCAAGCTCCGGGAGATTATCCTCACGAAGGGAAGGGGTGTCCTTGGCGGCAATGTGCTTTGCCGCCCGCAGAGAGCTGACCATACAGCTGTTCAGTGCGCTGCCGCCGGGGCGGTAAATGCCGTACACACCGGCAGCCTCGCCAACGGCATACAAGCCCTTCACAGAGGTTTCGTAGTGGGTATCCACCGCAAGACCGCCGTTCTGGTGCTGGGCGCAGACTGCCACACGGAGCATTTCCTTGGTAAGGTCAATTCCGTGGTCAAGGTACAAATCAATGGCTTTTTGATTCATTTTGGCAAGGCGCTCAATGGGCGTACCAAAAAGGGCATCGGAGTTCTTTAAATAGGTATAAGCCTCTATGGAAAGCTTTTCAAAATCCAGCCCCTTTGGGTTGCTCCGGAAGTCCATATAAACCTTACGGCCCTTTTCCAGCTCCCGGTGTACGCAAATATCAATATAAGAGGAGCCGTTGATTTTCTGACTGTCGAAAGGCCATTGATACCCCTTTTTAAACACGTTATTCAGCGCCTCAACCGGGTCATCATAATACTCTGTAAGGAACTCATATTCATTGCCCTTACTGTCCACAGACACATATCTGGGGATGACCTGCTGATAGGTTCCGGACACATTCCAGCGGAAATCCACGGACGCAAGTCCGTATTGCCACTCGGACAGGTTGGCGGTTTTGGCGCCGATTTCCATTGCCATTCCACTCATTCCGGACTGGCTGGCAGGGTAGACCTTGTTCTCGTACAGACAGGCGCAGCCTCCGGTGGCAAGAACAATATTGCCGCTGCCGATTACGATAAATTCTTTTTTCTTTAAATCGTAACAAATAACACCTTTGATGCTATTATCCAGACAAATCAGGCGAAAAGCAAGGGTTTTATCAAAAATCTGTATCTGCTTGGACAGGACCTCCTTTTCCAGAGCCTCTGTCATATACTTGGAGGTCAGGGGTCCGGCAGAGGTTGCGCGCTTGGTGTCATCGTGGTCTGTCTGGTAGCCAACGAATTCCCCATACTCGTTTTGTGGAAAGGGAACACCCAGTGACACCAGCTTATAAAAGCCCAGCAGGGAATTTGCCGCCTCACACAGTGCCAGATCACCGTGGACAGCGCCGCCGGCAAAGAGACTTTCTGCCATTTTTGCTACGCCGTCCGTACAATCCGAGGAAAGGCTGAGCTTATAATAGGTCTGCTTGTCACTGCCTGTGTTGCGGGAGGTGCCCATATTCAGCCCTTCTGTTACCAGTGCAATATTGGTTACGCCGTTTCTGTACAGACTGTCTGCACAATTCAAGCCGGCGCAGCCACTGCCGATAACCACCGCATCATATATGTAATATTTCATCATAATCTCCTTAAGTGGAAACCGCCGTCAGCGTTGAGAACGGTGCCTGTTCCGTAATCCAAAGCTCCGGAAGCGGCAGCCAGTACGCAGTTGGCAACATCCTCCGGTGTGCCCCAGCGCCGTGTGGGCAGGATACCATCCTCTGCAATCAGCTTGTCATATTTTGCTTGCACCGTAGAAGTCATATCCGTTTGAATAATTCCGGGTCGAACCTCGAAAACGCCGATGCCGTACTCCGCCAGACGGTCCGCAAACAGCTGCGTCGCCATGGAAATACCGGCTTTGGAGATGCAGTATTCGCCACGGCTGACACTGGAGGTGTAGGCGGAGATAGAGGAGATGTTCACAATTCTGGGATGATAGTCCTCCGGATTCTTCTTTTGCAGGGAAATCATCAAATTGGAGAACAGTTGGCACATAAAGAAGGTGCCCTTTGTGTTAATCTCCAGAAGACGGTCAAAGCTTTCTTCTGTGGTTTCCAGAATATCCAGCCGTTCCTTACAGGCGACACCGGCGTTGTTTACCAGTAAATCCACACGACCGAATTTTTCTATCACAAAATCCGCAAGACGCTGCCGGTCTTCTGCTTTGGAAATGTCGCATTGACAATAGATTTCTCCGTCCATAGCTTCGCTGGCAGCGGAATAAACCACTGTGTATCCGTTTTCCTTCAGCTTGTCGGCAATGCCCTTGCCGATACCCCGGCGCGCGCCGGTAACAACTGCAATTTTTTCCATTATTTCTGCACCTTTTCCTTATAAAGTTGCCGGTAATACGGGTGAAATACTGCGCAGCCGGATACGCATTTGTTCCGCATCAGTTCTGTGCACTTGGAGCAGGCTACACAGCATTTTTTGCTGTCGAATTTTCCGTCTAAGAAATCACGGTAGAAGCTGGGATAGGCAAGGGAAACTCTGCCGTAGCCCACCAAATCGCAAACACCCTTTTCAAGCAGCTCCTCGGATTTTTCAATAAGCTCCTCCCGGTAGTAGGACATACCGGAACCAAGGACACACAGAGTGGGGAAGTTGTCTTTAATTTCCTTCTGCACCCATGCAAAACGGTCAAGACCAACCTGTGCCGTTTCCGGAGGAGTGTAGCCGCCTTTGCGGAAGGGACGGTTTACGTGGGGATTGTAATAGGGATTTCCCAACGTAACGTTGAGGATTTTCACACCGTTTTCCTGAGCAAGAGAAATCAGCTTCAGGGGCTCTGTCATATCAATTTGGTTTTGCTCGTCGGTGCCAAAGCCCCAGGGCTTGGGAACCATATCCACGACGCTGAGGCGGGAACCAATCAAAAGCTGATTGCCCAGCTCCCGGTTTACCAGCATCAGCGTGTCCAGATACAGCCTTGCCCGGTTTTCGAAGCTGCCGCCGTACTTTCCGGGACGGGAGAAGGCGGAGAGCATCTCCTGGAATAAGTAGCCATGGCAGGACTTGATATCCACGCCGTCAAAGCCCGCTTCCTTTGCCAGATGGGCAGAGGCGAGATATTTCCCGGGTAATGTGTCTAAGTATTCATCGCTGACAATATGCTCGTCAGTCAAAGGCCGCTTTTCTTCATATACCGCATTGCGGTAGCCAATCATCGGCACGATGCTCTGGCGACCGGAATGGGTCAGCTGCAGGATAAGTACCGGGTTGATGCCGCATTCTGCTTTTGCGATTTCCCGTACCTGCTCCACCAGCCGCTTGAAATCCTCCAGGTTTTCAGCAGTCAGCATCATCTGCCGGGGATTTGTCCGTCCCTCCGGACATACAGCGCAGGCTTCGAACCAAATAAGACCTGCCCCGGAAGCAGCTTCTGCGTGATATTTCTGGATAGTCAGCTGGCTGGGTGCGCCGTTTTCCTCGCAGTCACAGCCCTCCATCGGCTGGAAAACCACCCGGTTTGGGACAGTCAGTCCCCCTACAGAATATGAAGTGTTTAATAACATACGTATAGCCTCCTGATGTATATTCTGCCTTAACTATATAATATGAAAAAGTAAAGTCAATTGCTTTAAATACAAAAAACATTGCTTTTCTTGCAAATTGTGTTATAATGAATGCGCAAGGAGGCCCATTATGGAATATAAAGAGGATTTTACTGCAAAAAAGACCCTGTGGGACAGCCACTGCCATACGGAATTTGAAATTATCTGCATTCTGGAGGGCGATATTACGCTCACGGTGGAGGGACGAAAATTTCGCCTTTCTGACAATCAAATTGCCATTTTGCCGCCGATGTCCTTTCACACGATTTCCTCAAACAGCCGGATGCGCTACCGCAGAATGACGGCGCTGTTTGAAAAAATGGAAATCCCCGGGGAAATCTATGAACGCTTCTTGCGCAGCGTACAGGAAAAACCGGTACTCATACACAGAGACATTCCCAATATTTTAAACCAGCTGTGGTATAGTCTGGACAAGCCCTATTGTATACCGCTGCAAAAGAGCTTGCTGGTACAGATATTTTATATTGCACTGCAGGAGGAAAACCCTGTCCGGGTAAAAGAACCCAGCACCCAGATAACGGCAATTTTGGAGTACATAGATGAAAATATTTGCAAGCCGATTACCCTGGCGGATATTTCCAAAAACACATATATTTCCCAGTCTACCATCTCCCATATATTTGTCCGGGAAATGAAGACAACAGTCAAGCAGTATATTCTGCAAAAGAAACTGACTTACGGAGAAAACCTAATTCTCTCAGGAGAGAACCCCACGCAGGTGGCCCATAAAATCGGCTACGGAAACTACAGCAATTTTTACCGGATTTACAGGAAATTTTATGGAAAATCCCCCTCCGGAAAAGTCTAAAAAGAGTTGCATTTTGAAGTGTAATATGCTAAGATTTTCACAGAATATAAAAAGGAGAAAATGTGATGAAAATTCAAATGTTGGGTTCGGCTGCCTATGACCGTGTCCCGGCAATGTTCTGTCAGTGTCCTGCCTGTCTGCAGGCCCGGAAGCTGGGTGGCAAGAATATCCGCACCCAGGCGCAGGCCTTTATCAATGACGACCTGTTGATTGATTTTGGACAGGATAATTACATTCACTTCTTGAATTGCGGTAAGGATTACACCAAAATTAAGAATATCCTGCTGACCCACAGCCACGAAGACCACTTTATGCCCAATGAGCTGGTTATGACCACCTCCTGGTTCGGTCACAACGATATTGAGGAGCCCATCGGTGTCTGGGGCAATGCTGACTGCAAAGCCCTGTTTGAAACAAACACGAGAGAAATGAAGTGCCAATATCACTTGGTGCAGCCCTTTGAAACCTTCCAGGCTGGCGCCTATACCGTCACTGCGCTGCCTGCCAAGCATGCCAAGGACGATGACTTGGTTTATATCATTTCTGACGGTGAAAAAACCATCCTTTACAACAACGATACCGGCTTCTGGAAGGAAGAGGTTTACGCCTTCGTAAAGGAAAATGGCTTTCGTTTTGATTTTGTTGCCAGTGATTGTACCTTCTGCTTGCAAGAGGGAAATGCGGGACGTAGCCATATGTCCCTGGAAAACAATGTGGCGCACCGTCAGCGTCTTGTGGATATGGGCGCAGTGACGGAGCAAACGCCCTGGCTTGTTACGCACTATTCTCACAACAACCTGATCCGTGACGGCAAGGCAGTGACTGCAGAGGAACTGGAAGAAATTGTGAAGGACTGCGGTATGATTGCGAGCTTCGACGGCATTCAATTCGAAATTTAACAGGAGCTTTGGAATATGAATACATATGCCCAGAAAATCCGCAGAGAACTGCATGCGTTTCCGGAAATCGGCTTTGAGCTGCCGAAAACCCTGGCAGTTGTCAGGCGGGAGTTGGATGCCATCGGTCTTGCGTACACCGAGGAATATGGTCAGGGAAGTATCGTGGCAACCTTAAACCCCCGCAAGGGGAATTTTACCATTGCGCTCCGGGCAGATATGGATGCGCTGCCGATGCAGGAGGAAAACGATGTTCCCTATAAATCGCAGGTTCCCGGAAAAATGCACGCCTGCGGTCACGATGCCCATACAGCGATACTGCTGGCAACCGCCAAGGAATTAAAAGAAAATGCAGCTAAAATTGATTGCTGTGTGAAGTTCCTGTTCCAGCCTGCGGAGGAATCCGGCGGCGGCGCAAAAATGATGCTGGAAAACGGCGCCATAGATGATGCAGACTGTGTTCTGGGTTTGCACTGCAATAACGGTATCGAGGTAGGAAAGGCTGAGATTTTCCCCTATGCATTCAGTGCCAACAGCGATGGCTTTTTACTGGATTTTTACGGCAAAAGCATACATGCAAGTATTCAACACAAGGGGGCGGATGCGATTATGATGGCAGTGAAAGCCTATACTGCCATTGAGTTTATGATTGCCAAGGAAATCAACGCCGCCAATCCCTGCATTTTTAACGTAGGCGCTATTCATGCCGGCGAATCGAACAATATTGTAGCAAATCACTGCCGGATGTATTGCACCCTGCGTACCTATGACCACGATGACCGGGAAAAGGCAATTTCCCGAATTAAGACAATTATTGATGCTGTTGCGCTGGAAAGCGGTGGCCGGGCAGAATACACCGTGAAGAAGGAATATCCTGCGGTTTATAATGACCCGGGAATGACCCGGCTGGTTATCCGGTCTGCGGAAAAGATCTTAGGCGCAGAAAACCTGACAACAGACAATCGCAGGACAATGGCTGGGGAGGACTTCTCCTTTTTTGCCCAGAGAAAACCCGGTTGTTTTTTCAGGCTGGGAACCGGCAATCAGGCAAAGGGCATTCAGGCATCGCTGCATCAGGTGAATTTTGACATTGATGAAGAGGCTTTGGATGTTGGTGTAAAGTTGTTTACCCAGTTTGTATACGACAATATGGGTGGTATAAAATTCTAAGGAGGAATTTATATGAAGAAAGTGTACGACATTGCC